>JAKAAU010000116.1 GCA_021802165.1 Thermoplasmata archaeon | reverse complement strand
CCTGTTTATAAAATCCATAGTCGATCATGGACATGGTAACCGGGTAAAGAAAGTAACTTGAATCATTGAGGTCTCCCGGCACCTTCCCGGTTTGAATGGAATATGCCTCTGCCATAATTTTTCCAACTGCCTGGTATTTATCAACCCCCATAAGACCCCTTATATAATTTTTCTGTACCGGTAATTTTTTCCTCATGGCCATTAATGAAATTATGTATATGCATGCCACAGATTTATTCCTGTAAGCCTTTTGCATGTATACATTATAATCAATATTTTCTCTTCCCCTAATAAACAATATGACCATTTCAAGGAGCGTATCTGAAATATTTAAATTATCAAACTTTCTGATATTTGCCTCAGATTTAAGAAATCCAAATAGGGTATCAACAACCGGGCCAGAGTCCATGAGGTTTCTGTCTGATGACAGATATTCAATGGCTTTATCGATCTTTCCTGTAGATACAAGGGAAGAACAGTATTCTGGCATAAATCCAAGGCTCCTCCCCCTGTCTCCAAGCAATTTTACAAGTTCATCATATTTATGATTTTCATAAAGATAATCTACAGCAACTCTATAGGTATTTGCATCCTGAATTCCCATTTCGATAAGGTTAATGGCCACCCTGTATGCATATTCCTGATTATCTGTATTCAGGTAATACTGAATCAGAAGTTTCATAATTTCCCTGTCTTCAGCAAATTCTGATCTGTATCTGGAAATATCTATTTCCGCTTCACTATACATCTCAAGGCTGATTTCTGCTTCTATTTTATACAGGATAAACTTCCTGGAAAGCTCTTTATTCCGCTCCATTATCGAGATGTAACCTAAAAGTGAGTAGTAATCCTGAAGAAAATGTTCTATTTCTATTATCCTTTCAAGAACATTCTGATCTCTGTTGTAATATATAAATTTATAAATTTTTAGTGCACTCTCATAGTTTCCATTCCGATAATAAGCCTCAGCAAGTTCAGCATTGCCGGGGTCGGTTTTTTCTGAATATCTTATCACGGAATCATAATCCTGCAGATATAAATAGTAAACTATGAGTTCATTATTATTCTGAAATATGGATTCCATGGAATTGACAATATTTTTCAGACCGGTTTTTTTTCCATCCTTCATATATGTATCTGCAAGTTCCATATAACAATATTTTGAACCTGTTATTGATATACACTTCAATAATATCCTTTCAAGGTCATCCATGCTTCCGTTTATTTTAAACATTTTGATATAATTGTGGAAATTTTTATCATTAAATGAATTTGTTAAATACCGGTCGAATTTATCTTGTTCATAAATACCGGTTTTGCAAAGGTATTGTAGGGCAACATCTATACTAGCAGAGTCCATTATTTTATTGAATGCCTCATTTATCTCCACTATGCCGCGAAGATCTTTATAGGTATTAATCATGCCAAGAAATCCATCTACATCTCCTGTATCATAATATTTTAATGCCCTGTATTTTAGCACCGGCATAAGTTTGCTATCTATATAGTTTAATGCCTCAAATAAATTCTCTGTAATTTTCTGGTATCTGAAAGCATCATCAAGTATATCTGAAATCTGGTTGTCATAAACATTTTTAATTTCTTCGTGCTCCTTTATGACAAAGTTGCTGAAAGATTCTATAGAACCTCTTTCCCTTGCCCTTTTCAGCAGGGATTTTAACCTCTTTTTCAACATCAGATGCTCTACGGCAATCATTACTGGGATATTTTATTATCCGTTATAATAGTTTATGGTACTATTTTTCATATCTAAATATGATTCAGCAGACTGCTTGATCTTAGAGGTTAGGTCTGGCACTTTATGCTTTAAAGATAAAATTCAGGGGAATCTGCAGAGCTGGCAGTCTATTTATAGTACTAAATATAATTTAATATAGAATTATCATAAATACGTGTGCCATCTTGACCATCTCTACCAGGACATTAAATCCAGTCAGCTCATAAAGTGCAATTCCGATACCCGCACCCAGGAACATAGATGATATCAAATATGCAAGGGTCCTGATTCCAAAAAATACCAGAATACCTGTTACAATGGCTATAAGTGGGGCATATACACTTGTTGATATCCCTATACCGGAAGATGAGTAATGAACCAGATAGGGAAATAAGAATGTTATAAACCGTGCGCCGAACACGAATCCTATAATTATACCTACCACGGTTTCAATATCATTTTTTAATTTGATATATTTTTTGATATCCATTTGAGTATATAAATAAATTTACGTATTAAATTTTTCCCTGCATTTTTTCTGGTTGCAACAATGTATTAATTATTAATATACATATATATTACACTCTGATGTACATTTTAAATTACAATTATATATCAAAAAGCAATTATGTACCATGGAAAATCAGTTAAGGTCAAATTCTATATCACTACCTGGATTAATATTCCAGGGGATGGGACAGCTATCCCCACTTTTTACATTCGATGGCATAATAAGCGTTGCTGCTTTTGCAGCAGGGGCAAGCCCACTGGCCTTTCTAATCGGCCTGGTGGCCTCTCTTCTAACAGGAAATACGCTCTATCAGTTTTCAAAGAGAACAGCAAGTGCAAGGGGATATTACGGCTATTCCGGGTATTCTCTGGGGAAGCATGCTGCCTTTATAACCTCCTACCTCTATTTTATTTATCAGCTGGCAAATTTAATATTTATCCTTTCGTTTTTTATAATGATATTCAATCCTGCTATACTTTATCTCACAGGTTTCAACATACCCTTCTACTATGGCATAATACTGATAGTGATCATAAGCATTCCTGCATTTTACACGGTTTATCGCGGAATTGTTCCATCATTCAAATCCCAGATAACAATCAATGTTATTGAAATAATATTTGTTGTTGTTATTTCCATAATAATAATATTTACATCCAAGGACAACACTATTGCAGTTTTCATACCAATTTCTGGATATAAAAACCTCTTCCTGGGTTTCATCACCGGTAGTTTTCTTGCCTATACAGGTTACGGGTCCGTAGTTTCTCTGGGGGAGGAAGCCAGGGCACCACAGAAAAACATCGGGCTTTCCATAGTTGCCATGCTCCTGATTATCGGTGTTCTGGACCTCTTGATTTCCTACTCACTTGTTGTAGGATTCGGTGTTAATAAAATGGGTAGCTTTACAAATACCATAATCCCGGCCTTCATGGTAATAAAAACACATGTAGGCACCTATGCTTCAATATTCTTCCTTGCCTTCAATTTTTTTATAATTTATACACTATTCAATACAATTGGAACCGCAATAACCAGAAATATTTATTCGATGGCCAGGGACGGTTTTCTTCCAGGAGCATTCATGAAATTGAATAAATACGATGCACCGCAAAATGCACTATTTTTACTGCTCGGAATATTTATCTTAGTTGCCATAGTTTCTACCGTGATATTCTATGCGTCATTCAGTATAGGCGGGTTTTTGGACCAGTTCATATTTTATGCAACTATAAGTACCCTATCAACACTGATAATACACATGATCGTGAATACCGGCCTTTCCAGGATATATAAAAATAAATTATTTGATATAGTTATACCTTCAATATCCACAATTATAATACTGATTGCCCTTTATTACGCTGTATCAAGCCTCGCATTTCCATTTATTTATTCCGTAGTTATAATGCTGTTATATATAATAATCATTGCCAGTTTCAGTATAATTATAGGAACAAAAATAAAGGATATTTATGGAAAAGATATAATTGAAAGAAATAAACAATAATTATTTTTTTTCAAGTATGTCCATAATAGATTTTGTGTCCATAACCATGGATACTGCGGACATGGATTTGAGTGATGCTTCATGCATTTCCCTGCTGTGGGATGAGCATGCATCAGATGCCACCACTGTATAATAACCAAGATTGCCCGAATCTCTGGCGCTGGATTCAACTCCTATTTCAGTTGCAATTCCTGTAAAAATAACAGTCCTGATTCCTGCTGCCTTGAGCATGTTATCAACGTTTGTTCCGATAAATAGGCTTGCAGTATTCTTATTGAGAACATAATCATCCTTTTCAGGGGCCAGTTCTGGATAAATTTCTGCCTCGCTTGAACCGGGCGCCATGAAAACAGGCAATTTCGATGGATCAGTTACTCCGAATCTTTTCATATAACTGTATATTCCTGAAGGGGCCATGTACTGAAAAGGCAGTGGCGTTATTTTAGTATATAGTACAGGAATACTCTTTTTCCTTGATAGCTGGGTCAGTTTTTTTACATTACCAACAAATTCATCTTTATTGAAAATATTATTGACCAGGCCATTCTGTACATCCCAGTTCACCAGTACAGTGTGCTTTGGATCAAGTATCTCATCCATATTTTCAAATATTGTTTTATTTCCAATGGCTTTCATACTATCGGATTTTTTTATGATATATTGCTTTTATGGTTTCTTCAAAGCTGTACTCTGATGTTTTCATGTCATGTATAAGCAAGTCTTTCAGCATTTTGGAAGTCCTGGGGGAACTGCCATCGGTACTTATTGCAATTGTTATGTCTCCTATGCCAGCATTTGCCACCATCATTATATCAGAATTATTATGGTTCCCGGAATCATCATGCAAAATACCCATTCTTTTACATATGCTAGAAATCATATCGTTCACATCCTGTTTATCTGTTATGCAAAGTACCATGAAATAACTATTATTTATATCACTAACCTCTATATTTCTCAGGCTAAGCTGTATATTGCCTTCATCTGAAAGCTTTTTTATAAATTCAGTTACTTCCGGGGAGATTACATGAATTAACGGATTTTCAGGAAGAAGCACTTTTATTTTTCTCTCGGCTATTTTACCCCCTCCGGCTATCAGGATTTTTTTATTTTTCAGGTCTATATTAAAAATCATACTGCCTGCATTATCCTTATCAGGAATATTAATAAATTCCTCATTCTGTATCATTTTAGAACTTAAAAACGCTAAGTTAAAGTTTTTTCTTCACATCATTATATGATCTGTAGAGTGATATCAAAAATGATTCCTTGGTGAGTTTATGTTTATAAGACCATTCAACATCTTTTTCAATATATGATAGATGACTACTTCTGTTTTCATTGGAAATATAATTATCTCCATGCATATACCCGGTTATGTTCTTTACTATTTCTTCTGCATCCTGCCCTGCCAGTAAGCCTAATGACTGCCTTATCCTGATCATACGTATTTCAGATTCATAAGTTGCCCTTGCAATCTGTTCTACATTCATCCACTTTGTATAATAATTCAAAAAATCAGTCCATATCTTCCCATTTTCAAGAAGGTTGAAATAATCACTAATTGTTTTTGCAGTAATTGTAAAGCCATAATCTCCTGGGTGCTCATATATCAAAGAACCGGGATCTATGAAGGGGGCGAGCGGGGATATAAATGTATAAAGTTTCTCCTTATTATTTGTGAATCTCTTCATAAGACCCTCGCTGTAATCCAGGTCTATATTCACATCATCCACAGTTT
>JAKAAU010000115.1:5112-5510 GCA_021802165.1 Thermoplasmata archaeon | reverse complement strand
TCAATACAGGAAGGAATAAAATATCCAGGAGGAATGCTTTATGCACAGGGATCCTACTGCATGATGTACCTGAAGAGTGAAAACCATGATAAATTCATGATGCATTACAGTGAAATGAAGAAGCTGGTACATAGACTTAAAGCAGTTAAATTTGCTATGATCCCCTATTATATATACCTTAATTCTCCTGAACTCAAATATATAGTAGAAAATATGCAGTGGATTGATTTCATCAAAACGTTGAATAATGTAAAGGCAATAATTGGCTCTTAGAACCAAAAGATAATTAATTTATTTGTATCTATTGAAGAAGTCGATAGTTTCCCTGTACTGCCTTATCATATGGTCTTTCTCAGTAAAGCCGTGCCCTTCCCTGGGATAAATTAGCAACCTTGCAT
>JAKAAU010000115.1:0-5102 GCA_021802165.1 Thermoplasmata archaeon | reverse complement strand
CATTTTTTCCGTTTTCTTTCAGGAATCTGTAGAATTCATAATATTGGCCAATAGGAACATATGGGTCTTCCATTCCATGCATGAGGAGTATTGGTGTTTTGACATCATGCTTCATTCTTATTGCAGAGAATTTATCATATTTTTGGAAATCATAGGGATTCTGATCCATATGAATCCTGTCCCAGTTATAGAGATTTGACACTCCATGAAAGCTGATCCAGTCAGAAATTCCAAAAAGTGATACCGATGCTTTGAATATGTCAGATTTCATTATGGCAAGTGCAGACATATAACCACCGTAGGAACCCCCTGTTATGTAAATTCTGTCTGTTTTTATCTTTCCCTCTTGCCTTAGATAATTTACACCTGTTATCACATCCTCGAAGTCCATTCCTCCCATGTCACCCCTGTTAGATTCTGCATATTTCCTTCCCATTCCTACGCTTCCCCTGTAATTGGGTAAAAAAAGAGAAAATCCGGCTCCAAGGAACATAGTAGTTCTGTCTATAAATGCCGGATATGAGAATGATGTGGGACCTCCGTGTATGTAAACAACCAGCGGATTATCCGGACTTTCTGACCTGAAAAAACCATAGATTTCTTTGCCGTCTGTGGATTTCCATTGAACCGTTTCTGAAGGGTAAGCCTTCAGTTTTTGCAGTTCCCCATTAATTGAAGATTTTACTCTTTTGCCAGGTTCAATTTTAACAACTTCTGCTACCTCCTTCTCACTGGAATATGCAAAAGCAAAAATATTGCCATTGGTTGAGAACGCAGGTGCAAATGCTGGAAATATTATTCCTGTCCCTTTCCATATTTCGCTCTCTGTATCAAGGTTCCTTATAGTAAATATACCTTGTTTGTTTTCAAGTGCATACATAGAATCCCCAGAAAACTCTATATGGGAATATGTAGAATCAGAACCCTCTGTGATATTCTTTACCGTCCCATTTTCTATTACTATAATATCTCCGGATATTACTCCCCTGTCACTCATTATGGATTCAAGGAAAGCTACTCTGTTTTTATGGACTTTTATCTTTCCAAGTTCACGGAAATCTGGATCATAAATCATTTCAACCGTACCATCCACATTTATCCTTGAAATTTTAGAGCTATACCAGCAGCTTTCCATTGGTTTCTCTGATGTTACTGCATATATGCTTTCTCCGTCTGTGTCAAATTCCCATATATGGATATTTTTGGTTATTTTCCTGATGCTTCCAGTCAAATCCAGGAGGTACAGGTCATTTAATGGTTCATTTTCCTCGAAGAAATAGGCGTCATCAGCTCCCTTTTTCTCACTTACTTTGGCAGTGAAAAGTATTTTTTCATTCATCCACATAGCTTGCTGGATGTTGCCTGTAATGCTGATGTTTAACTCTGACCCACCGGATCCTGTTATATGCAATCCTTTTTTATCTGCATAAAGGAGCCTGCCATCATTGGAAAAATCAATTGACACTATATCCATTCCCTCTATTATGTGGTCTAAGGTAAAATCCTCGTTGTATATGTAAATATATTTATGGAATTCTTTTTTCTTATACTCCCTGTAAATACAAGTTACAAGTGCTGCAACTTTATTTCCTGTACTGTCAACTATAACCTTTTCAATATTTTTTAATACCAGTAAATCCTCTATCTTATGGTCTTCCATCATTTTATAATTCAAATTCCTATTAATACTTGATTATACACTGCTGCATTTTTCAATATACCAGGCAGTTTGCCAATTCTTTGGAATATGTAGGTTCCATGCATTTTCCCTTTAAGAAGTATTCTCTACATGTTCATTAATAGGTCTATGGATTTTTTATATGCGTTCCTGGATTATTTTTCCCTGTTTTGAATTGTTTCTCACTTTCAAAATATTCACAGTTGTCACCTTTTATACACAAAAATTATAGGCTATATAAATAATAACAATATATGTTACATTCAATACTAAAAATGGAAGAAACTGGGAAGATATATATCCCAAAGAAAAGATAGAATTGTTCTATTCAGTATGCCAGATAATCCGGTTGAAGATTTAATTAAAATTGGAGAAAGCTTAAAAGATATTCCTATAGAAGAAATCAGGGGAGAGGTATATAAAAAGACATATAATGAAATAGACAGGCACTAATTTTTAAATGGCAATATTAACATCTTCAGAGTGATTTAAAAATTAAAAGGAGAAAAATTTAAACACTTTTAAAATGGTAATGCACTGTTTTAAAGAATAATAAAGTTAAGCTCTTTAGTTTTCAGTTGATCCTGTATAATCTATCTGATCCAAATTAACAGTATATATTAATGCAAAAAACACTATGGCATGAAATACAATAAATTATATAATTAAGATTGTATATATGGTTGTTTCAAAAAAGTTATATATAGTTAATTATTAAATAATATATGCAGCAATCGGATTTTTATGGAGAAATAAAAAAAGTAGTAAAGAGTCATCCAGCCACGAACAATAATTTTATTAACAGATTTTCCACAGGAGATATAACCGATGAGGAATTTAGACGATTTTCTATTGAGTTTTATCATTTTACGAGGGAATGGCCGGAAATTCTGGCACAGTTGTTGGTGAGCACTGAAAATGAAGAGGACGCCTATGAACTCACCGGGATCCTTGTATCTGAGCTGGGAAGTGGAGATTCAGGAAAGAGGCATGAACTGCTTTACAGGAGATATTTAAGGTCCATAGAATTAAAGCCCGAGGAACTGGTTAAAAGGGAACAGTTACCAACCACTAAAGCATGGCTTGACGGCATGAGGAGATATTTCTCATCAGATCACGCAAATGCATTAGGTGCAGAATTTGCCCTGGAGAATATGGCCATACCAATGTGGGACAAATTATTGCCCGGATTGAAAATAATGAAGGAACGGAAATATAACGACATGGACATGCTTTATTTTACATTCCACAGGGAATTAGAGTCAACACATGAGGATGCCATGGAGAATGTTATAGGAGTACATAGTAATGACCAGAAGGATAAATTCATAGATAGTGCGAAGGGAATTCTTGACCTGGAAGAAAAATTCTGGCTTGGATTGTCTGAGAAAAAATAAATTTTCTTAATAGAATAATAAAAAATTTTATAGGTATTAATCTCACTCTGGTTTCCATGAAAACTGATAATTTTTGTCCTTTATTGATTCAGCCTTTTCAGTAGGCAATAACCATTTATATGATTCAACCATAATTGCTACTTCATCTGTCTTCTTTGCTCCAATGCTGTTTTCCACAACACCTGGTTGAGGCCCGTGTGTCATGCCGTGTACATGCATTGTTATTGATTTCTCACCAACACCCTTTCTACTCATAAAATTGCCAGAGGAATAGAAAATAAGTTCATCTGAATCAATGTTATTATGGTAATATGGTACTGGTATTGCCCGTTCGTGGTAATCGAATAGCCTTGGCAGAAAAGCACCTATCATAAAATGTTTGGATTCAAATACAGTGTGTACCGGTGGTGGCATATGCAGTTTTCCCACTATGGGTGCGAATCTGTCAATATTTATTGTGAAAGGATAAAGATACCCATCATAGCCCTCCAGATCATTTACTGGATATTTTCTTGTTATCTTCAGATAGTAGCTTCCATAATCTACTATTACGTGATATTCTCCTTCACCATCACTGTTTTCATGAAATTCAGGTATTTCTATATCTCTTGTGTAATAAGGCATGCCTTCCTTTATCTGACCATATCTGTTCATATACTGACTGGGTATGTCAATATGGTCACTTGAAATAGTGAAAAAGAAAAATGACCTTTCATTCATTACTGCTCGGTAAGTTGTTCCCTTTGGAATGTATATAAAGTCACCCTTTCTGAATCTTAGCGTGCCAAATGGAGATTCTATAGACCCTTTGCCTGACTGCACGTAAAATACCTCATCACATAGGGCATTTCTGAAATACTCATAGGGTGTTTCATCGGTGTCAATTATGCCTGTGCCTGTTGTATCATTGAAAAACAGAATTTGCCTACCTGTATAAAAATTGTCAAGTTTATTCAGGGATCCTGTTTTTAGGTGCCTGTGCTCCATTAAATCCATAGCGGACAGTTTTTCCCTGTATTCAACAGATGTGTTTTCTACCTCTGCAGGATCATACCTGTGGTACAGCAAAGAATATTTTCCATCAAAAGCATTCAATCCGAATAGTTCCTCTTTGGGAATATTTAACCTATTATCATAGGTATGGCGCTGTTCAGGCACCTTTCCTCTTCTTACATAATAAACCATTTACACCACCCTGTTTACAAGATTACCAAGCTGTGGAGATTCCAGTCTTACTTCATCACCGGTTTTGAGCCAGCCGTATTTTTCCGGGCCAAGTTCCAGTATGCATCCAGTGCCAAATGTTCCACTTCCAATTACATCCCCTGGAAGCAGTGGTACTGATTCTGAAGCTCGCTCCAGAAGGTCATTGAAATCGAAATAGATGTTTTTTAAATTATCCTGTGAATACAATTTTCCATTAATATATCCCTTTAACTCTATATTGATTTTTCCATTTTTAAAACCCTTCATGATTTCATCCCTGGTAACAAGAAATGGCCCAAATGATGTGGCATAATCCTTTCCCTTTGCTGGACCAAGCATTACCTTCATTTCCTCTTTCTGAATATCTCTCAGGCTCCAGTCATTCATTATTAAAAACCCGAATACGGATTCCATACAGTTTTCATGGCAATCAATTATTTTCTTGCCTATCACGGCGGCAACCTCCATTTCATAATCAAAAGCCCTGCTTTTTTCAGGGTATTTTATGTCATATCCTGATGGATATACATTTGGAGTACATGAAAAATAGAATACTGGAAAATCATACCATTCCTTTATCATTTCCAGTCCTTTATTTCTTCTAGCATTTTTTACGTGATCCTCAAAGGCATAAAAATCTCTGACCGACCGCATATTTGGAATGGGTACACCGTATTTCGGATTTTCAGGTTCTATGGAATATCTTTCATCTGGTTTTAGATTTATAATTTTATCGTAAAGGGAATAAAAATCCTTTTCCAGATCACTTTCCTGCAATTCAAGCATTGGTGCCATCTCATAGTATTTTCCATTACTCTATA
>JAKAAU010000114.1 GCA_021802165.1 Thermoplasmata archaeon | reverse complement strand
GCCCGCCATAGGGATCATGCCTTACATCTCCTAAAAGTTCTGTTTCACTGGCTCCAGTTGCCAGCACAAATGGATTCCTATCAATTGGCACAATAACCTTGCTCGGGCTCTTTTTCTCAAGCTTGCGCCTGCGTTCCAGAGTTTTTTCATCCAGGACACGTATTTTGTCGCCGTATTTTTCGTATACAACTATCTGCTCTTTATCTCCCACTTTTCTTGTCTGGGTTACCCTGTCATTGTTGTTGTTTACACCAAAAGCAACTCCTATTACATTGAAAACATCATTAAATGGGCCCTGTGTGTTGTTTACAACCTTCGGGTTGTTGCAGTTCGGGCAAACACTTTCCGTAGGAGATGAGTAAAAACCACAGTGCGGGCATTTATAACCCAGCCTCTGTGCAACATTATCAGGTGCATCTTTTGGTTCTATAATCTCTCCCTCTATCGAATTCATTTCGTGTTTTTCATTTTCAATTTCGGCAATTGTCCTGACCTCAATAAACGGCCGTTCAGGATACGAAGGATTGTGGACAACCCTTATTTCTTCCTCAGGCCTGCTAATGTAAAATGACATTGCCTGGGCTATCATTGATTTTCCAACACCGGGTGGACCTACAAGTAAAAGATTCCTTCTCTGTTTTGCGGCAATTAATGCCAGGCGAACAGCCTCTTCCTGCCCTATTACTCTATCAAGGGGGTTAGATGGGATTTTTATGAATGATGTATCGGGGTATTCTGTATAATTTACATATGTTCCCATGTAACCACCCTTATCTCATCCGGTTTTTTTGTCACATGTCCGATTTTCATGCCATAAATAGATTTTACGCCCATGCTGAAAGCAATATCAACAAATCTCTGGGATATTACTCCGCCACTGATAATTGTTGTTCCGTTTTTTACGCTCTGCATCAATTCAGCTGCATCGGATACTGGATATCTTGCTATGGGATTTCCCGCATCATCATAAATTTCAACGGCTTTGCTTTCAAATAACTCGTTCAATTTATTTCTCACAAATCTTGGATCGTTTATATCGTTGATTTCCTCTATTACCGGTGCTTCCACTTCAGCGGTTTCCACGTGTTTAGGCTCTTTCTCTTGTTTCTTCTGTTGGGGCTCCTCCTTAACTGTAGTATTTACGTTCATATCTGCTATGGCTTTATTGTTTTTCTCGGTAAATTCCTTCAGTTCCTCAATCATTCCGTGGGATTCAAGATACTGGTTTACAGGTGCTTTGTATTTAAGTGCTTTTACTATCTGCTTATATGTAAGCTCCTCAACCTCTGTTCCTGGTGGAGCCCTGGCTATAAAGTCAACATCAGCAACCTGGAGCATTTCCTTTATTATTAGTTCGCCCCCATGGTCACCATCAACAAATAATGTTACAGTCCTTGCTTTGGAAAGCTCTTTAACCGTTTTTGGAACACTTGTTCCCTGTACAGCTATGGTATTTTTTATGCCATACCTTAACAGATTAAGGACATCATTTCTGCCTTCAACAACTATAATAGAATCTGAAGTTCCAACAGCCGGTCCAGCAGGGAGGTGTTCCTCTCCATAGGAAAGAATCTCCTTTTTTTCGACTTCTTCCCTTACAGATTGGATAATACTTTCACTGAGGCTTTTCCCGTTTGTACCCATTTTTTTATACAATTCCTCGGCTCTCTGTATAACCTTATCTCTTTTGTTAATTCTTACGTCTTCCACGTCTTCTATATCAACCTTCGCCTTACAGGGCCCTATTCTGTCTATAGTTTCAAGAGCAGCAGCAAGAATTGAACTCTCAACCTGGTCAAGCCCGGACGGAATAAGGACAAAGCCCTCTGTTCTGCCTTTTTTAGTATCTATCTCAACTTCAATTCTTCCAATTTTCCCACTTTTTTGCAAATCCCTTAAATCTAATTCTTCACCCAATAATCCTTCAGTTTGACCAAATATTGCACCAACAACATCTGGTTTTTCAACAACTCCGTCAGTTACTATCTTTGCTTTGATAACATATTTCGTTATGTTTGGATCGACATTCATTATTATCACCGTTATTTGTGTTAATTAAGTTATTATGATAATTTTTACTTACCATTAAATTGTTATGTATAAAATGTATATAATCTATTCGTTATCATTTCTGGCATGAATTAATAATTAAAGCAATATGCAATGCTGATTCCTGCAGAAGATTAAACCATAGCATGAATTTTCAAAATTTCTATAACTATAATTAGTACCTCAATCTGGAGATAAAATATAAAGAATATTTTCACTGTGCATTATTTATAATGCTTCCTCAATTCGTAGAGAATATGCAGGAATTTTCAAAAGGTTAAAATAAGTAAGATATATCATTAAAAGAATGATAAAGTTTGGTGTTGCTGGAATACCACTTACCAGTAAGGGAAGAACGTATATGGATTCAATTCAGGAAGTGGCAAATCTCGGCTTAAATTCTCTTGAAGTTCAACTTTTAAGGGTAAATGTGAGTGAAGACCCGGCAATTGAATATGTTGATATGTATCCTAAGGATGTTACAGACTCCATCATTGTTGACGTTTTAAGGCCTGATGACACCGGTAACTATAGAAGCATAGGCACTGAAAAGGAAATAGAAGAAGATGACATAGTGCAGGAAATTTTCTGGAATATGGCACGCAATTATGATGAATTGAAAGAGGGAAGTGAAATAGCCAGGGAACTTGATGTGGATATATCAATGCATGCTCCATATTATATGGATCTATTAAATGGCGGGGAAATGGCAGAGAAGTCACTTAACCATTTGCGATGGTCGCTTTTAATAGGAAAGGCCATGGGAGCCAAAAGAATAATAACCCATACAGGATTTTATACCAGAAAAAAATCTGAAAGCCTCAAAAACGCCCTTGATATTTATGCAGACGTTGCAAAAAAATTTTCACATGAAAATGGATATCCATATATTGGCGTAGAAGCTTCCGGCAAAAAAGACCTGTTCGGGACACAGAAAGAACTGTTTTATCTTGCAGATCGGATACCGGAGGTGGAACCCATACTTAACTTCCCTCACATCCACTCCATAAATAATGGTTCACTTATAGACGCGAAGAACTTTGAAGATGTGGTTGCTGCATTTGCGAAATATGCAAAGTATGATCTGTATTCAGAATTTGGTGGAGTAGAATACGATAACGGGAACGAATTAAAGATAACTGCAATAAAACACGGAGACCTCAAATTCGAAACTCTTGCAGAGGTAATATCTACCAGTGACAGGGATATGGATATTATATCCATGTCTCCCCTGCTTGAACATGATGCCCAGTATATGGAGTTAATGTACTGGAGGGCACTTTCAAAAAAATATCAGAAAAAACTCGCAAAGAAAATATAGGTGAAAAAATGAGAACATATCCTGTTAAAAAAACAATTAAAATTAATGAAACGTATGTAATGGAAACCCTGAAATCTAGAAACCTTGAATTTCAACAGGAAGGAAACCATATAATTTCTTCATATCCCGGACTAAAAAAAATTGAACTATGGACAGACGGGAAGAAATTATATGTTGAAACAGAAACAGATACCCAGTACAGTAATCCAGGGGAAACAATAAAATTCTTTAACAATTTGCTTGAAGCCCTCACTGGATATACAACAAAGGAAAGGAAGAAGCTAATATCTAAATAGTTTATCTTATTACCATTACTAGATGTACAGGGATAAATTATATATAGTATATATTATAATAAGCATTGTATCACTATTTTTTCTTATAATCTCTCTAAACGGTTTGCTATTCCATAATCAATATTTGATAAACCTGATCCCGTTAAAGTCACTTGGCAACTGGCAGTACTGGATATTGATAGCCTCAACAATTGTATTCATATATTTTGCCTATATGACATATTCAATACTTAATGATATATCCACATTTAAAAAACTATTAAAGAGCAGCAGCAAAAAAACTTTTATTGATAATATGCCCAGCCTGGAAAGAATTTCAAAGAGGCTTGGGAAAAACTATGATGAGTTGCTTAAGCAGGCAAAACATAAATGGGGAATAAAAAAATAATTATTTTAGTATATTTTTAACAAATTCCGGAAGATAAAATGAACCGGTCAATATATCACTATTGAAATATTTGCCAGACTTTGCTTTTTCATCCCTCAATTTCATTTCTCCGGAAGATGCCATTGTAAATGACCATAGCCCGCTTGGATATGTGGGTATAAATGCACAGTATGTCTTTACGCTTTTAAATACCTCGGACATGCCTTTATGTGCCATAGCCAGGGCAGCTGGCTGATAGTATGGAGAACCTGACTGTGTTACCACTATTCCCTCATCTGTTAAATGTGCCTTTATGTTCTCATAGAACTCTCTGGAGAATAATCCCTCAGCCGGGCCAACAGGATCCGTGGAATCTATTATTATCCTGTCAAATTTATTCTCTGTTTCTTTTATGTATTTTATTCCATCCCCTACAATTAATTTTACCCTGCTATCCTTGAAAGATGACGATATATCTGGAAAATATTTTTTTGCAATCTCTACAACATTTCCATCAATTTCAACATTTGTAATCTTATCTGTCCCAAGGTCCAGCAACCTTCTGGCTGCTCCACCGTCCCCGCCGCCTATTATTAATACATTTGATGGCCTGGAGTTGAAATAATGGGGAACCATAGTTATCATTTCATGGTAAACGTATTCATCTTTTTCAGTTAATTGCACGGTTCCATCTATGGATAATAACTTTCCAAAATCATAGGTATCGAAAAGGTCTATTCTCTGGTAGTCCGTTTTAACGGAAAGTAGCTGGTCCTTTACCCTGAAGGATAGTTGCAAATTGTCCGAGTATCTTTCCGAAAACCAATTTTCTATTAATCTCATGTAAGTTTATATTTATTGCGTATATAATTCTTATCGGAACCCGTATAAATTTTATTCCATAGCAGGAAATGCCTGGAAATTATTTGAGTTATAAATCCCTACCATATTTAAAGGCAGAATAGAGTGAACATTCCTTATATTTCAATTGGCACTCCATGAATAAGTGTAATAAATGTATGCATTCCAGTTCAAATCTAAAGCAAATTCAGTAATTTTAAGGTTTTATTGGATTTTTTAGAGAAAAGTTTTTATATTACAAATTATATTATGTATTGGTGAAATAATGGTAGGTATAAGTGAATTATCAAAGAAGGTTGCCAGCACTACAAACACGACCCAGAAGAAGACAGCAGAGATAATAACGGCATTCCTTAAGGAAACAGTAGAATCAGTCAATGCAGGAAGCAAAGTCAACCTTGCTGATTTCGGAATCTTTGAAAGAAAGGAACAGAAGGAAAGAGTTGCAAGAAACCCTAAAACCAGAGAAGAAATCAAAGTTCCAGCTAAAGACAAATTTGTATTCAGGGCATCTTCTGCTATAAAATACAAAGATTAATCCAAAATTTTTAGATTTTTATACATAACAATAATTTTTCTATTAATTAAATAACTATAATGGTAAAATAATAAATGGTAATAATGT
>JAKAAU010000113.1 GCA_021802165.1 Thermoplasmata archaeon | reverse complement strand
CATGGCCATGATGGTGTATGCAATAGGGTCCTTTGTTGGTGTTGGTGGTTCAATACCTATTGCCGAGGAAACCAAGGATCCTAAAAAAAATGTTCCCCGATCTATAATAGCCAGTATTTTAATTCTCGGCGTTACTATAATTCTTGCATCGTATGCTGAGGTAATATCATGGGGTTACCTGAATATGTCCAGCTTCGGCACAGGTGCAGGTATTGGAGCATATCCCGTTCTCTCTATTTATAAGGATGGATTTGTGGGAATGGGCATAATTCCATTTGTTGTCCTTTTAATTATTGTTATAAACTCATTCTTTACGGCAACTGTATCCCTGGGCACAAATGCATCCAGAGTAATTTTTTCTCTATCCAGAGAGGGTGTTGTACCGGAAAAACTATCCAGGACAAACACCCGGGGAGTGCCGATTTACGCCATACTATTTATCACAGTTGTATCACTTGCTATTGTTCTTGCCACAGGAATATCATTTGAACTACTTTATCCTGGAAAAATTATAGACGCATTGTTATATTCAAGTGTATTTTTACTTGTACTTGAATCTCCGATATCGTACATTGTGCACATTCTTACAAACACCTCCCTTCATATGTATCTGAAAAAGAGGGGCATGAGAACTCACATATTCAGGCATATAATTATACCGGGAATATCAAGTATAACACTTGTAGGGGCAATAATAGCAGCTGTCTATTTTGATCTCAGTGCACCTTACATATACGGGGTATATGGTTCACTTGTATGGGTTGTCGTTTTAGCAATCACCGTTGTGATAATGTATACAAAATACAGGAATCATCTGGATAATCTGGGCGATTTCTCCTTATAATTCCAGAATAGAGTCTATTTCATTCAAAGACCTTGCCCTGATCATTTCAAGAGAATCATCAAAAATTATTTTTCCTTTATCCATATAGTTTTTCATAATATTATCCATCTTATGCCCACAGGAACATGACGGCTTCTCTGAAGATACCTGGACTATCACTGTATGGCATTCTGGACACCTGAATACATTTTTTATGCCTGAAAATTTGCCCCGTTTTGTAATATCCCTGCCATCTATATTTACTATGTCCATACCAAAATCTACTGGTTTAGCAGATGATATAGAAGTTCCTATGCCGAATGATTTCACACCGGCATTGACCAGTTCCGGTATATCCTCAAGTTTGATACCACCAGAGACCATTATTTTTATATTCTGATGATTTCTAATGTCTAGTTCCCATCTTATTTCCCTGATGAGATTGGGGAAATTTCCTCTCCTTGAGGATGGGGTATCGAGCCTTATATAATCTATATCGGGAAACTCCTCTGCTGCTTTCATCGCTGCGAATTTTTCATCCATATAGGTATCTATAAGAAAAACCCTGAAATCTGAGTTTTCATACTGCACCTTCCACGCCTCGTGGTCTCCCAGTATCAGTGAAAGTGCATGTGGCATTGTTCCAGAAGGTTTTATCCCAAGAATTCTGGAACTGAATACTCCGGAAACTCCAGAAGCACCACCTATGTAGGAGGACCTGTCAATCATAGCCGATATTGCAGGATGCATTCTCCTGATTCCAAATGAGATAAACGGGATATCTCCCAGAGATTTTTTAATGAGAGCAGAGTAAGAAGAAACGCCTGAAGCTTGGCATATGAAGCCCAGTAATGGAGTTTCAAATTCTGCAAAATCTAGATACTTACCCTGAATTCTGATAAATGGAACAGGCACTCCATTCACATCCCTGGGCTTAATGACGGTTCCCTCAGGGAGGGCATAAACACTTAAATTATGTGATTTTAAGAGTGAAATAACATCATTTAAACCTGTAAAATCAATATATTCATATGTAGACGATTGTGTAGTAATTTCCATAGATACAAAGGGATTTGAATGCATTAGCTCAAGGTACTTTTTTGTTTTCTCGAAATACACATCAGTAACAACCCCGCTTATTATATCAGAATCATTTGCCATTACGAATTTATTCATTTTTAAATACCTCTTGTTTTAATTTATCCGAATTTATAGCGTTATATCCATAATTTATTTTAATGTTATTCAGTGAAGATATCTGCCTCGAGTTATCTATACATGCACATAAATCAGATACAACCTCTACTTTATAATATCTAAAGAATGCACCGGCACAGGTATGTTCCACGCAGATATCAGTTGAAATACCGAATATGTATAGCTTACTGATTTCCAATGCTCTCAGAAGTGAATCCAGATCCGTATCGAAAAATGCATCAAAATGCCTTTTGTTAATGATATAATCAGGAAATTCACGGAGTTCATCAACAATCTCTGATCCATGCGTTCCATGTAATGCATGTTCACCCCACACTTTGAATTCTGGATCATTTTCAATATGATCATCCTTGGCAAATATCACAGGAATTTTTCCATTTAGGTTTTTTAGTGTATTTGTGGTATTCTTAACAGCCATTACTGCATTAGAATTGCCGAATTTTCCATTGACAAAATCATTAATCATATCAATAATAAGTATACAGGAATTTTTAACTGAATCCATACACAGAAATGAATAATTTATATTAAGCATTTATGAATTCTGTAAATGAGATCAATCAATAATTGTAAATAACCAGGACATTTTATAATCTCTTTTGTTATGTGTTTAAGTGTCAGCAATTCTTGCATAATGATACTAATATAACTGTTGAAGACTATCAGTAATTTGAAGTATGTAAATTGATATACATCTAGGTTATTATACACCGATTTGAATTATAATATTAACAATTCTTCATAGAGTCACCATGGTAGTGTAATAAGCCAATTATTCCTATACTTACTAGATGATTGATACTAATATGAATTTAATAAAAATACATTACAAACTGATTATTGAAATCTATTCCTCCTCACAATCTCACGAGTTTAACCACGTTGTGCTATTTCCATTATCTTCTATGTATATGTTATGTTTCTGCAGTTCTTTCCTTATATAATCAGATAACTCATAATTTTTGTTTTTTCTAGCCTGGTTTCTTATTTCTACCGCAAGATCTATGATCCAGTCCGCATTCATTGTTGAATTGTAAATGATTGAAAGAAAAGAATCACAATATTCTATAACTTTTACAGCCCCTACAGCAGATTCGGGTGATAATTCTTCTAAATTCTTATTTGTGTCAGAAACGAATGATAATAGTTCTCTTATTAGAGTTCTCGTATCAAAGTTTTTGTCCATAATATTATTTAAATTGTTTATTACCTCATCGCTTTTTATGGTATACTTACCGGAAACACCCCTGAAATCCTTGAGTTTCCTGTAAAGTATATTTATTTTTTCCACTGCGTTTTTTGAATCCTCCATTAACTGTTCTGAATAATCTATTATGGTATTGTAATTAGAATTTACCATGGCAAATCGGAGTACTTCCGGTCTGTATTTTTTAAGTACATCTGCTGTTTTTATGAAATTTTTCAATGATTTTGACATTTTTTCACTGTTTATGTTTACCATGCCTGTATGGATCCAGTAGCGTGCTAGATACTTCTCACCACTGATTGACCTCATCTGAGCAATTTCTGCCTCATGATGTGGAAATATTAAGTCGCTTCCACCCCCATGGATATCGTATTTTGTTCCAAAATATGCCTCGGTAATAGCCGTATCTTCTATATGCCATCCAGGTCTGCCTTTACCCCATGGAGAATCCCAGTACGGTTCCCCGGGCTTCATCTTCTTCCAGAGAACAAAATCTTCAGGTGCTTCTTTCTTCTCATTGATGGTCCCACGGGCATTTGCCTTTATTTCATTCATGTTCTGGCCTGAAAGTTTTCCGTAATCAACGAATTTTTTTACCCTGAAATATATACCATCGGCGGTTTCGTATGCATATCCTTTTTTCATAATTCTTTTAATCTGATCCTGAATTTCATCTATATAAAGGCTTGCCCGGGCATAATAATTAATACTGTCTATCTTCAGGGCTTTCATTACTGAAAGATATCTTTTGAAATAAAAATCTGAAACATCGGAATATGATTTTCCCTCTTCATTTGCCCTGTTGATTATTTTATCATCTATATCTGTAATATTCTGTAGATAAAAAACAGAATAACCTCTTGCCCTTAGATATTTGGCAATAACATCGAAGAATATGTTCGTTCTTGCATGGCCTATGTGTGAATCATCATATACAGTAGGACCGCAAACAAACATATTTATTCTTTCAGGGTGTTCAGGTATAAATTCCTGATTTTCTCCTCCAAGTGTATTATGAATTATCATCAATACAGATTATAGTGTAATAAATAAATTTAATCCAGAAATAGTATCCCTGAAATTACTGCAAACTATTATTTATTTTTAGATTTCCATTTACTGTATTCTCTTATAATTATATCCGAGGCATTGCCTATACCCTCTTTTTTAATCATTGCATCTCTTAATTCCTCGACGGATCTTGACATTGTTTCCAGAATTTCCTTGTTAGATGTAAGCTCTTTAATGATTGAAACATAATTTTCACCGCTGTCAACTATGAATGCTTTATTTATATTATATTCGGAAAAACCCCTGGCTCCTATTTCAGTTGTAATGATAGGTATTCCGTGCATAATATAATCAACCATTTTCACGTTTCTACCACCTCCCTCGAATACTGGATTCAGTGCTAGAATGCTGGATGATAAAATTTTATTTTTTGCATCCTCAGTTAACATTCCATAAAATTTGACATTTCCAGGCACATGTGGAAATCTGTGCAGGTTCACATTTCCAATTATGTTGAATTGAAATTCAGGCAATTGCCTGGCTATACCCAGTATAAAATTAACTGCGTCAATATTGGGTTTGTATATTGACCCTATAAACACAATATTCCTTGAATTTTCACCATTCCATTGAAATGTTATACCACCGAGCATAATTGTTTCAAGAAAAATATTTTTTGCTTGGAAATAATTAATAAAGTAATCCATATCCGGCGCTGCCATACTTAGAATAAGATTGGAATCATTTACAAGACCTTTTTCCAGCTCTACAGTATATGCATAGTATTTGTTCTCTTTTCGGAGAAGTGATTCAACATTATGTGCATCGTACACTACATACTTGTCCTCTAGAGAACTTTTAAAAAGATAATATTGCCATGGGCCCTCTAGAATAACTATATCAGATTCAGAAATAATGGATTTAACCGAATCTGTGTATTTTCTCCTCATGAATTGGCCTCTTGATACGGCTATTTCAAAGTATCTGTTTCCCTTTATTGCCGCATAAAGGGTGGTAAGCAGTGACCTGTATTCCCTGATATTGTTGATAAAATTGTCCTTAATAATCATCCCGCCTGTGGAAACAATTGTTGTATTATAACCTGTTAACAGATTATTTGCCCTGAGTGCATATGCCGACACATATGGAGGATAAATCTTTCCATGGCAGATTTGAACTATTTTTGGTTCATCCATAAAGTGGAATGAGTTATTTCCTATTAATTTTAACATTTAAATTTCCAATTTGTCTGTTATGATATAGGAAC
>JAKAAU010000112.1 GCA_021802165.1 Thermoplasmata archaeon | reverse complement strand
CTCTTTTTCCGAGTCCCATCATTAATAATATTAACATCGTATAAAAATGTTGATTTAAATTAGGGTTGTATAAAAATAAAATATTGAATATTATAATTCAATAAAATTCTTCAAGGTCTGCTTCTGTTAATTTATAGGGTTCCTTTTCCCTCAGATTGTATTTTGATAGGGTTTCATCCACGTCCTCGTAAACCGGGGCATCAACATCATAGAATATGCCTATGGGTATTGTATGTGCCTCCTCTCCCCACTCAGATGCGTGTTTGAATGCCTCAAAGAAGTCCTTTCTGTTATTTCCCTGAAGCTCGTAGGTTGTTTTCCTGAAGAAATCGTAGCCTTCAATTTTATTGTATGTTACGCATGGGCTGAATACATCAATGAAAGAGAAACCTTTGTGCTGAATTGCAGCCTTGGTGATTTCTTTTAATTGCTTTATATCCCCAGAAAGCCCACGTGCAACAAATGTGGCACCGGCGGTAAGTGCATAGTGCATTGGATTGAAAGGCGGTTCTATGTTTCCATCAGGAGTGCTTTTTGTGATTCTTCCAATTGGTGTTGTGGGTGATGCCTGGCCTGTTGTCAACCCGAATACCTGGTTATCAGAAACCATATATGTCATGTCAACGTTTCTCTTTGCTGCATGGTAAAAATGCTGTGTCCCCTCAAAGAACCCATCGCCATCGCCGCCATAGGCTATTACTGTAAGCTTTCTGTTGGCCCATTTGATTCCCTCTGCCACCGGCAGCGACCTGCCGTGAAGCCCGTGGTATCCATATGTATTGATAAATTCTGGCATATTGCTTGAGCATCCTATACCGGATGATATTACAACATTCTCGGGCTTTATGTCAAGCTCAGAAAGAGCCATTGAAATTGCCCTCAGCTGTGAGAAATTCCCACATCCCGGGCACCAGTCAGGTGCCACTTTTCCCTTATATTCTGCTACAGGTATCATAATTTCTCCTCCACGTTTATTTTCTTTCCGAATATTGCCTCTTCCAGCTGCATTGCAAGATCTGCAGGGAAGAAAGCCTCTCCATCGTATTTCCCTATGAATGTTGTGTCCACAAGGAATTCCTTCCTTATCAGGCCATTAAGCTGCCCGGAGAAGTTATTTTCAACAACTATTATCTTCTTTTTGCCGGCAATCAGTTTCTGAATGTCGTGATTCATGGGGAATATATGGGTAATTTCCACTGCACCTATTTTTGTGCCGTTCTTCCTCATGCAATCCACGGCTTCCTCTACAGCTCCCCTGGTTGATCCCCACTGTATGATTACATACTCGGCATCATCCATTTTGTATGTTTTTGTTGCAGGTATTTCTTTTATGTATTCGTTCAGCTTCCTCATTCTTTTCTCCATGGAAAGCTTTCTCTGTGTTGGATCAGTAATTGCATCACTGACCACAGCGCCATATTCGTTGTGCTCATCAGAATCCTCATTATGCATTAATCCAGGCTGTCCGGGGAATGCCCTCTTGGATATTCCTGTTTCTGTGAATTCATACCTCTTATAGTCTGGCTCGTTATCCTTTGCCAGAAGCCCCCTGTCCATTTTATAATTTAGGTCAAAGCTCACTGTTTCATCATGCTCTGCAAGATAAAGATCAGTAACAACAAAGACAGGCAGCTGGTACCTCTCTGCAAGGTTGAAAGCTTCCTTTGTAAGATTGAAGGCTTCCTCAACTGTTCCCGGGGCAAGGACTATTCTGGGCATATCTCCCTGACCCGCGCCCAGCACCTGATTCAGGTCACCCTGTTCAGTTTTTGTGGGTAGGCCGGTTGAAGGGCCAGGCCTCTGTGCCTCATAGATAACCAGAGGCACTTCTGTCATTCCGGATAGGCCAACACCCTCTGTCATGAGGGCAAAACCGCCTCCTGATGATCCAGTAGCAGCCCTTACACCTGCATAATTTGCTCCTATTGCGGCATTTATGGCACTTATTTCATCCTCTGTAAGTTTAAGGAATACATTATACTTCTTGCCATGCGTGGCTATGAACTGCAGGAATGATGAGGCAGGTGTCATTGGATACGCGAAATACATCTGCATACCTGCGTTTATTGCCCCCAGCGCTGCTGCATCTCCGCCTGATATTGTGTAAAGCTTTCTGTCAAATTTATCCAGCTTTCTATAAACTGAATAGTTCTGCAGATAATATTCATATCCTTCCTTTGCAGCGCTTATATTGGCATCAACAAGTTTTCCTTTCTTATTGAATACCTTCTCTATGACCCCTGAAAATACGTCGAAGTCCAGACCAAGGGCAGCGACTACAGCACCAAGTGCCACAGTATTTTTCAGCAATGGATTTGCATCGAATTTCATTGCAATATCCCTCAACGGGACTGGGCAGTATTTTACCTCATTGTATTTCTTGAAATTTTTTATGGTTCCCGGGTCATATATGGCTATTCCACTTAATGGAGATGCTCCACCCTCGTTTATGTCCCTGTTTGTATGTCTCTCCAGTGAATCAGCATTGAGCGCCACCAGAACATCAAGACCGCTTCCCTGGTTCCTGACCTTCTCATCCGAAGCCCTTATCTGGTACCAGCTTTCACCCCCTCTTATAAGGCTCTGATAATAGTTATATGTGCTGATATATAATCCACTTCTAGAAAATGTTTTGGCCAGGGTTAAGCCGGCAGACTGCACTCCATCTCCAGCAGCCCCTCCTATTCTCACTATTATTTCTTCCATGTTGTTAGTTAGTAGTAAGTGGCGTATAAATTTTTTTATGATTACGGAATTTATAATTAGCCATTTGACGTGATTTTTTGTATATTTATATCTGTGCATTGTTTTAAATATATTTATAAAGCCCGAAAATACGTGTTTTTAAACCTAAAATATTTAACTATAAATCGTTTAATGGACAATTATTTACTTAATGGAAACCATAAAATAGAACTTCTATATCAGTAAATGATATAGAATGGAAAAAATCAGTAGCTATGATGTCTGGAGGGAATTTCTCAGAACATGGAAGACATGGTATAAAGCCTCCGAAAAAAATCTGATTTCCATGGGTGTATCTACTGTTGAGTATAGAATTTTAAAAAATTTAACAGAAAGAGGTTCACTTCCGATGATTGAACTTGCCAATATAAATATGGTAACACAGGGATGGATAACAGGAGTTGTTGATAAACTGGAAGAATTAGGATATGTAAAACGTGAAAGAAGCGATACAGATAGAAGGGTTATAAACATCTCAGTATCAAATAAGGGAAAGGCCTTTTTCAAAAAAATAGAAACACTGCACCTCAAATTCATTGATGATTCGCTGAAAAATTTTACAGATGAGGAGAAATACAACATTCTTAATTTCCTTAAAAAAATAGAGGTAAATGTCGAGAAATAGAATAAGAAGGGAAAAAGATTATTATTGATATTTTACTATGAGTTTGTAAATGAGCTATAACGACATATTTCTGATCATACTTATTGTTTTTTCGTGGATAATCATAATAATATCACTGGCACCTGAAATCAATAAATCAAAGCATTTTTCAACCATGGGGCCTGCATTGATGATCAAATCGACCAGCAACAAGGGCGTGCTTGATGCTGCAGCAAAACATTTCCCGGCAAAGGGAATGAGCCGTTTCTCTACCATTCTGGTTGTTCTCGGTGGCCTTCTGGCCTTTGCAATGCTTCTCTATGAGGCTGTGCTTCTCACAATAATTCATGAGCCGCCAAGTGCGGCGCCACCGCTGAACGAATATCTGGCCCTGCCACTCATAAACCCGTTCATACCACTGGGGTATGGGACAGCCAGCCTGGTATTTGCAGTTGTAATACATGAAATGTTCCATGGCATTGTTGCCAGGAAGCACGGCATAAAGGTAACCAGCGTGGGAGCACTGTTCTTTATTATCCCAGTGGGAGCTTTTGTTGAACCGGATGAAAAGGAAATCATGGCGGCTGACCCTGTTGTAAGAAGGCGCATAATAGCTGCCGGACCAGGCATCAATCTAATAATTGCCATTATCTGCATAGTTCTGCTGATATTTGTAATGATGCCTGCATCTGCACCAATACATTCAGGTGTCTATGTTGAGGATTCTACGTCATTAGATAGCGGCCATTCAATACCTAAGGGCATGGAAATAATATCCTATGGCAATCTGTCCGGGAAGGAGCTGAACAGCCTGGAAACAACTTCCATGATTACCCCCGGAATGGCGAATGTCACTCTTTTCAATGGCAAAACCAGTACTGTTGAAAGCGTACCCACCGGAGTTGCCATAGTGGATTTGCTTTCTGGGTTCCCTGCAGCAGAAGCTAAGGTTCCATCAGATTCAATAATTTATAACATAAGTGATAATGGGAATTCTCATATTATTTACAATATAGACACACTTGGCAATGTTCTGGACAAAATACCCCCGGGAACAACAATAAATATGACAGTAATTACCTTCGGAAGTACTGAGCATTTCACAACATACACAATTAAGACTGTATCCACATATAGTTATTATGCAAAGGATGATCCGGCTGCAAACAGTGCTGCCTACAAGGACGAAAGCTTCATAGGGGTCCAGATATCGTATTCAGGAATCGGCTACGCATCCATAGATAGTATGCACAGCCTTGTATTCGGGGCCCAGATAGCCGGCCCGGAATTTTATGAAACCCTCGGCCTTCCCATACTGGGGCTTTCCCCCATACCGGGAAGCCTGGCGCATCTGTTTTCAACGCCTTTCGATTCTTACATATTCTTTGGCATTGCAAACAGCCTTTACTGGATATTCTGGATAGATTTCCTTCTGGGGATCATGAATGCACTTCCACTTTCCATACTTGACGGCGGGCAGTTCTTTAAGGATACACTGAATATAGCTTCCAGAAGGGAAAGGTTCAAATTTCTCAGGGATGAAAAAAATGTTACAAAGATATATTATGCCCTGGGGCTATTTGTGTTCTTCCTTCTGCTCTATATAATTATAGCCCCCAGGATTTTATAGCTGTTCTAAAAATTTTTTAACATTATTAAAAAATATATCTGGCTTTTCTATCTGTACGCAGTGACCTGCCCCATCGATTTTAACAAACGTCGATGATGCAATGAGGTCATGATATTTTATCCCGTGTTCAACTGGAACCATGTTATCCTTTCCTCCCCACAGTATAAGTACAGGGCTGTCAATCTGGTTAAGCTCATTCATAAGAGGATCAACCCCAAGGCCGCCTATTATTATGGCAGACTTAATCCTGTCTTTATCATCGATCAAACTTTTCAATGCCGTTCCTGCTGATGCCGATGGACCCACCACAACAACATTCTCCAGGTAAAGCTTTTCAGAGAAATCCCTTATGAAATCTGCCCCCTTGGATGGAGCCCCGACAAAGTTATATTGAAAACTGGAATCCGATTTCCCGAATCCTGGCATATCAGGTGCATAAACATTGTATCCCCACTGACCTATTTTTCTCAGGGCATCTATTCCTGCCCATGATGCCGAAGTTTGGGATGTATCGTGCAGGAGAATAAAGTTTCTCCTGCTACCGCGCGTATAAGAAAAAT
>JAKAAU010000111.1 GCA_021802165.1 Thermoplasmata archaeon | reverse complement strand
TAAATGTTAATCGAAGTTCACTAGGAATTTATATCCATACTCGATTATTCCACTATCTCCATCCTGCCTTATCTTCCTGAATACCATGTGAACCTTTGTTCCGATTTCGATATTTTCTTCTCCAGAATCCACTATCTGGGCTGTTATAACCGGGCCCTCTGACAGTTTTATAAGTGCCAGTACGTAGGGAACCTGCCTTTTAAAAGACGGTGGGGCATCATGAACAACTGTGTATGATATGACCTCCCCATTGCCGCTGAATTTTATCTTTTCCATTTTTCCTATGGATTCTCTGTGGCATTTGGGGCATATATCTCTCGGCGGAAAATAGGAATTCCCGCAATTTTTACACTTATACCCTATAAGATTGTATCGATATTCCGTTTCTCTCCATATTCTTGATAATTCTGTCATTTTATTCACCCAGTATATGAATTATTGATGATGTTCCTGTTCCGGCCATATTATGTAGCAATGCATACCGTGCATCTTTTATCTGGTTGTCTCCAGCCTTTCCCATTAACTGCCGATAAGCATCAACTGCCTGACCTACTCCAACTGCACCGTATGGGTCTCCCTTTGCCTTCAGCCCACCTGATGGATTCACAGGCAAACGCCCCTCAAGTTTAATATCATCATATACCATTTTGTTTGCCTTACCTTTTTCTGCAAACCCGAGGTCCTCAAGCTCCAGTAACCCGTATATTGAGAAAGAATCGTGCACCTCCATGAATGAAATATTATCCCTCTTTATTCCCGCCTTCCTGAATGCCTTTTCGGCGGCCAGTTTTGTGGAGGTCAGTGTGTATATTGACTGCCTTGATCCCACAGACAGATAATCTTCTGCAACTGCCGAACTCAGTATATGCACTCCCTCCTTCTTGTTCTTCTTCATATAATTTTCAGAGGCAAGTACTACTGCAGCAGCACCATCGCTGAGGGGAGAGCAATCCATCATATTAAGCGGGTCTGCCACTGCTGTTGCATTCATGGCCTGCTGCAGGGTAAGCTTGTTTCTGAACTGTGCATCAGGATTTTTTGAACCGTTCAGATGATCATTAATAGAAAACATGGATAGTGCTTCTTTATCAACGTTGAAATCGTGCATATATTTTCTGGCTATCAGTGCCGCCATGGCAGCCGGAGTGGCACCGAAAAATGCTTCCCATTCACGATCAAGTATTGATGATGACTTTTCAAGTATGTCACTGCCGTGTATATCTGTCATCTTCTCAACTCCCCCGACCACAACAACATCATATTCCCCTGATTTTATAGAAAGATATGCATCTCTCAGGGCAGCTGCACCTGATGCTGTAGAGGATTCTACCCTCAATGCTGGAATTCCATCCGCTGAAAGACCTGAGAAATCGGCTATCAATGCCCCTATATTTTCCTGGTTATTTATGATACCTGCCATGGAATTGGCACCGTAAATGGCATCCACATCCCTTGAATATATACCTGCATTTTCTATTGCCTTCAATCCGGCCTCCACTGCCAAGTTTCTCAGTGATTTGTCCCACAATTCCCCGAATTTTGTTTCTCCCGCTCCAATAATATATACCTCATTACTCAAGACTTTCACCCATAATAATTATTTTTCTGAACTTTGTGTACATTGCATAATCAATAAATTTAACATTTTCAATCATTTTTCTCACACCTGGTGCATTTTCACGCTTATAGGTTTTCATATTGTCCGTTACGGTTATATCGAAGGCATCTGAACCTGCTCCTGAACCGAACGACACCGCAAGTATTCTATCTCCAGGCTTTGCCTCATCAAGTATGGCTGAAAGCCCGGTCATTGTAGACCCAGAATATGTATTTCCTATATATGGAGTCAGTAACCCTGTCTTATACTGTTCCTCCGTGAAACTCAGTATCTTTGCTGCCCGTGTGGGGAATTTGCCATTGGGCTGATGGAAAACCACGTAATCATAATCACTGCTTTTCGTGCCCATTCTGGACATCATAGCCTTTGCTGCGGCAACCACGTGCTTGAAATACCCGGGCTCACCGGTAAATCTCTCACCATGCCTCGGATATGGCTCTCCCTCCCTTCTCCAGAAATCAGGGGTATCTGTTGATACTGATAATGTGTCATTGATTTCTGCAATGACATCTTCCTTGCCAATAAGCATTGCTGTTCCTCCTGCAGATGCACTGTATTCAAGCGCATCGCCCGGGGCTCCCTGTGATGTATCTGATCCTATGGCTAATCCGTATTTTATATAATTTGCGTCAACCATTGCTTTTACATTCTGCATTCCCGCAGTACCGGCCTTGCATGCAAATTCATAATCGGCTGCAAAGTATTCTAGTGGCATTCCTATTGCGGCTGCAACAACTGTTGCTGTTGGCTTTACAGCATATGGATGCGATTCTGATCCCACATAAATTGCGCCTATATCGTGAGGGTTTATCTTCTTTCTTTTCAGGGCATTCCTTGCTGCCTCCACAGAAATTGTGGCAACGTCCTCATCAGGTGCAGGCACGGATTTGCTTAATATAAAAAGATTGTTTTTCATTTTTTCCGGATCATCGCCCCATATTCTGGCAATTTCTTCAGGTTTAATCCTGTATATTGGGACATACGAGCCATAACTAACTATTCCAGACATAAGTGGATAGTATTAGGAAATATATAAAAATTCACGTTATATACTTCGTTGATTACCGATTTCACAATATTCTTTATTCTCTTAAGGATAAGTAATTTAAAAGGTTTATTAAAAATATTTAAATAGAACTTATCATTGTTATAGTATGGCAAGTATAGATGTTGGAGAAGTAATATTAATTCTAGTATTGATAATAATTGTTGCAGTTATACTCTCTGGAATACATATATTGAAAGAGTGGCAGAGGGCACCGGTTTTAACCCTTGGAAGGTATACAGGACTAAAGGGTCCCGGCCTTGTTTATGTGACTCCGATTATAAGTAAAATTACGGTGGTGCTATCAACCAGAATTCAGGCAGTGGCATTCAAGACAGAGTCGACATTCACACAGGATAATGTGCCAGTAAATGTTGATGCGGTTATGTATTTTCAGATAATAGACCCTGACAAGGCAGTCCTTAATGTTGAGAATTATGCAGCGGCTACACAGCTAGCAGCACAGACGACATTGAGGGAAGTTCTTGGTAAATCATCCTTCGATGAAATCCTTTCAGAAAGGGAAAAAATAGGAGAGGCTGCAAGGCAGATAATTGATGAGAAAACCGAGCACTGGGGAGTTAAAGTTTCATCTGTGGAAATCAGGGATGTTCTTGTTCCGCAGACACTGCAGGATGCAATGTCCAGACAGGCTGCTGCTGAAAGAGAAAGAAGATCAAGGGTAACTCTTGCTTTAGCAGAGGTGGAGGCAGCTGGTAAGATGGTTGATGCTGCTAAACAGTATGCAAACAATCCCACGGCATTCCAGCTGAGATGGATGGACATTGTTTACCAGATAGGACTGGAAGGAAAAGGTTCCCTTATAATGATACCTCAGAACGTTCCGACAGTTGGAGATACATCACAGTTCTTTACAGCAACAGCATTGAATAACATATTGAGCAAGAGTACCGGAAACGTTGGGAACAGCACTATATCCGGGAGTAAACCATAAGTAATTCATCTATACTGAGCTCCCCCGGCCTTTTTTCACTTAATGGCCCGGTGTAGTTCAGTATTGTCGATAATTTTTTTCTTCTCATTGTAAATATTTTTATTAAAAATGCATCAAATTTTTTTATATCAATATCGTATGGTTTTTTCCTGATCTCTATTATCGAAGAATCCACACCGGGCACCGGTGAAAATACCTGCCTGTTAACATTGGCTATTATTTTTATGTTAGACCTGATCCCTGCGTTAACCGTTAGCCGGGAATAGTCCTTTGTATCAGGCTTGGCAACAAGTCTCAATGCAAATTCCTTCTGAACCATCATTATGGCGGATTCAAAGTTGAAATCCAGTAAATGAAAAAGGATCTGAGATGATATATTGTATGGTATATTTCCAATAATATGATTATAATTTGAAGGATGCATGTCTAAAAAACTTTCTTTTAAAATCCTGAATTTCCCAGAATTTATCAATTCAGAGTATCTAATTGTAAGGCTTTCATAAAACCGGTGATCCGGTTCAACAGCAATAAGTTTTACAGGATATGATAGCAGAATATCGGTTAGTATGCCATCACCAGGACCGATCTCCAGAATTTCATCGCCATCATGAATGGAGAGATATTTGATTTCTTTGGTAGCAGTATTCTTATCCCGTAAAAATACCTGCCCGAATTTTTTTGGAAAATTTCCGTTCATTTGGCAACGAATAATTTATATTTTTCATATCTGTTTTGTAGCTCGTCCATAATCCTGTTAACAAGCATTTTTTTAGGATTATGAACACTTTTCACACGTTCCATGATATCATCAAATGATGTAAATGGACCACTTTTTCTTTCGTCAAGAATGGCCCACATACTCTTATTTCCCAGTCCAGGAAGCAGCTCAAGTGTATGCATTCTAGTATTCACTGCTTCAGCATTATTGAAAAAATCGATGAACCTCTTAGGGTTTCCATCTATTATGTTTTCTATTGCATATGGCAGTTCACTTACGGCGGCACTGGTCAGTTCCTTGAATGTGATCCTTCTTTTTATTGAGATAATTTTATCCCTCTTTTCCGGGGATTTTCCTATATAGATTCTATCGCCTACAGTAACCACAGCATCGGGCTTCGGCACTATTTCCAGAAGCTTGAATTCATTTTCCCCAATGGCTATAATAAGTGGTGATTTCCTGAAATTTTTATCCTCTGCCCTACCCTGTGGTAGATAATCGATAATATAAGCGTATTCTTCCATTTACAAACCCTTGAGTATATCTATTATACTATCTAAAACTTTGTTATCAACGTTAATACTGTACGAGTTCAATATTGCTATTAATTCTTCGGGAGTTCCTGGCCTGATATCAATTATCTTTGTTATTGCATCCCTCGGCAACCTGTGTACCTTACTGATATCACTGTAAAGTTTTGCAATATCTACATTCCTATCATATTTCAAAAATTTTTCAACGTATGCAAGAGTTGCATTTTCACTGGGAGTTCTATCTTCCATGTTGATTAATAAATCGTATACTTCACTGTTTGTTTTATAGGTTATTTTCATTGAGGCAACCTCTTGAGGTGGACAGGTGCAGATATTATCTTTCTCTCAGTGTTGCCTATTTTGATTCTCAAAACATAGCAACTACCCTGCATTCCTATTATTTTTCCTGTTCTCCCCTGGAAGTTATGGAAAGGCATTCCGTTCTGTATTGCCGGGTCTATTACAACTGCTACGGTTTCACCTACCTCAAATTTCTTTAAAAGGCTGTTTACCTTCGGCATTCCTCTCTGCTTTATCTTTTTAGTTAACTTGCTTCTTGAACCTGATCTGGTTCCATTGGACATTCTTGTCATGTTTATTCACCTCATTATTTTTATTACATCAAGGTTTTTTACCCTTAACTCTTTACCATAGATAGATGACATACTCGGTACT
>JAKAAU010000110.1 GCA_021802165.1 Thermoplasmata archaeon | reverse complement strand
ATGTGGACGGCATCGCCTTTACGTACAATGAACCAACGATTTTCATGGAATTTGCACATGATGTGGGAATTCTGGCACACAAATACGGGCTTTTCAATACATTTGTAACAAATGGCTATGAAACTCCGGAATCCATGGAAATGGCATCCGAATTCCTTGATGCAATGACCATAGATTTCAAGGGAAATGGACAGGAAAAATTCTATAACAGATATATATCGGTTATGCACCCTGATTTGATTTATAACACCATAAAATCAGCTTTAGATTATGGAATTCATACTGAAGTAACTGATCTCGTTATTCCGGAGATAGGAGATGATCTGGGCGATGCTGAAAAAATGATCAGTAAGATTATGGAAGTTGGAGGTACATACATGCCTATCAATTTCCTTAGATACCACCCTGATTATAAGTTATCATTGCCGGTGACACCCTTTGAAACATTGAAAAAGCATTACGACCTGGCAAAGTCCCTAGGAATGCATTATGTTTACCTGGGGAACGTTCCGGAAAGAAATTATGAGGACACATACTGTCCAGAATGCGGCTCCCTGCTCATAAAGAGGCATGTATTTGATTCAACAGTAACAGGATTAAACCCAGATGGAAGTTGTATGAAATGCGGGTTTAAAACCGGAATACTGCTCAAGCCAAAAATTATCCAGTAATCCTTTTCATTGCCAGTGGCATATTTTTTTCAATAATTTTCTTGGTGCTCATGGCCTTATCAGCTATATATGCATCAATGAATTCATTGCTTATGTAGTACACAAGAAGAAAATCGAGAACAATTTCATTATCATCAAGGTCTTCTATTTTATGAAATAAATGGTCGCATGATACCTTCGTTACAAGATATTTGGAAATCTCCCTTCTCATCATTACATATATCATGAAGTTCATATTTTGTATAGTTCAGGTCTCCTTTGCCTCAGAACCGGCATCTTCTTTCTTACAGCTGCCAATCTATCAGGATCCACTGTGGCATAAATAATTCCCTCCTCCTCAGGGGCACGGTTAATTATTGCACCGATTGGGTCTGTAAAAGTTGTTATACCTGTAAATGCACCGCCAACCATATTAGAAGTTGCCAGATATATAGTATTTTCCAGTGCTCGGGCTGACACCAGCGAGAGCCACTGCTCCTCCTTCATGGGACCTGAAAACCATGCGGATATAAGCACAATCATATCAGCATCGTTCAGTGAATAGTTCCTGAATATTTCCGGGAATCTTATATCATAGCAGATGAGCATCCCGAAGTTTATATTCCCTATTCTGGATATTTTGAAAGGTCCATTCCCGTATGTGTAAATATCAGATTCCTTATAGCCAAAGGCATCATATAAATGTGTTTTTCTATAATAATTATCCAGTTCTCCATTCTGTATAAATACAGATGTATCATAGTAATTATGATCATATAACTCATTGATGCCGGTGATTATGCCTATCCTGGTTTCCTGGGATATTTCCTTCAGTCTTTTTACATAATTACCATTGAGGGGTTCTGAATTTCGTATTACTGTTTCTTTGTAGGGAGAATAAAACATGTAATATTCTGGGAAGACAATAAGGTCAGCAGAATTGGAGGCAGCAATACCGGAATAATATTCTATATTCCTGATACTGATATCCTTATCCGCCACCGGTTTTAACTGGGTCAATGCTACCTTTAACATAAATATATAATCTAATTTAATATAAAAATCATGCGTATAATTAGTTATTACTTGCTTGAACTGCAGGCAAAACTAAACAGTGCATCAAATAATTTTTAAAACCATTTAAATAATATTCATAAATAATCATACATGAAAACAATAAAAATCGGTGCATTGGCAGATTCCGGTGACCTTTATCCGTTTATACCATTAATAGAAAAGAAAATAAAAAGTGACGACTTCAACATTGAATTTGAATTTATACCCACAGTTCAGGAGGTCAATGACAAGGTTGTAAAAAAGGAGGTTGATATTTCTGTGCCATCTGCTTCTCTATACCCATATATACAGAAGGATTACTTCATCCTATCCAGTGCAGTGGCATCAGCAGTTGATGGAATTACCGGAATGCCCATTCTTGCCATGGATGATCTGACTCTGGAAGAAGTGAAAAACTCAAATATTATCGTTCACGGGCTCAATACAACTGCATTCAATCTTTACAAGTTATTGATAGGTAGATACAGAAAACTCACAGTGGTACACAGGGTACTTGATGAGGTAAATGCCATGGTAAAGGAAAACGGCGTTATGGTTGCCGTTCACGAATTAAAGGCCATGTACGACCTAAGGAAAATGGGGGTTGAACCGCACCGGATTGCAAGTATGTGGGATATGTGGAAGGAACTATCCGGAAATAAACCCATGCCAATGGGTACAGTAGTGATAAATTCGGACATGGGTGAGAACTATGCATTGAAATTCAAGGAACTTTACAACAGGAGCAAGAAGTATGCGGAGTCCCATATGGAGGAGATACTTCCTGTTGATGTGAGTATTATGAGGGAGGTTCAGAATTCTGATATAAGCCTCGAGGTGATAAAAGGCACAATAGGAGCGGATGTTAAGGAATACAATGTATCAATTGATGATGTAAAATCCGGAATGGAGTTTTTTTATGATATAATGTATAGAAGAAATCTTCTTCCAGGTGTCAGAGAAATAAGACTTATATAAACGACAGGTCTGGAGCATGTTAATTGGCCTTATGCTCATTTGCTAAATCCAGGCAATTAAAATTTCATAATCAATTGCCAGGTATCCATCTGATGAAATAAACACCCTGATCAGGATTTTTTATGGTATAAACCAACTTTTTCAGATTGGCTTCAAATTTTTCATATACCATCAAATTGCTTAAACTGAAATGTTCCAAATCACCATGGTAATAATATTTGCCTGCGTCAATATATTTATAATTCACGGGGAATCTAACGGATATATTGAATTTCAATGCCTTATAATACATCATGATGCCTTCGCCTATATATTCCTCATCATATTTTTCTATTGCCTCTTCACGGTTTTTTGCATAATAATTATCTAGCCATAGATAATAACTGAATTTAACGAAATCCCCACGTTGAATTGCAGGTTTTGGCTCGGCTATAAATTTTAAATTATCCTTTTCCCTGTCTTTGATCAATTCCAGTGAAATGGGTATCTTCTCCATCTTCTGGTTATATAAACGATAAACGTTAATACTGTTTACCCTGGCTTTAGGATTATAATTTTTATTTCCTGACAAATATACAGAGCCAAATTCCAGATTTTTTAATTCCTTTGATATTACAATAAATTCCTCTTCTATTTTTACAGCCCTGTTACCATTGGCAAAAACTTTCACATACTTATTCTTTGTTAATACCAGAGATTTTATACTGTTATTTACAGAAAATTTATCCTCATATGAAATTATTTTATTCTGTTTTAAATAATTATAAGCACTTTTCAACTGGGATACCTTGCCATTGAAATTTTGTATTAAATTACTGTATGAATTGCCTTCCACATTTTCAAGTATGTACATTATATGCTTTGTATCATTCACAGAACTTGATACACACTGAACTTATATTATTAATTATATATGTGTTTATTATATTTGCATTTAAATATATTTGCTCAAGAAATATATTTCATGAAATTATGATTAATATGTTTAGGAATTTATTATGGGAATAAACCGTTGGTTAAACATAAGTTAAACATATGTATAAATTTTATTCCAAATAGCATAGGAATAATACCGTAGTTACAGATATTAAAGTATTATTTTATAATTCTATGAAGCGCAGTTAAATAAAATGAAATATAAGCCCAAAAACCGAGAAAATGTAAATTTAGAAATATAATTTATGACATATAAAAATAATTTATTGGGAATTCATCACATAAATACGTAATAAATTGTTTTATAATTCATTGAGTTAATGATATTGATAAGTAATGTCTAATTCAAACAAAAAATTCAAGATAATGGCGATTTTGGTTGTTGGTTTGTTTGTTCTCACTATTTTTTCTGGTATTAGCCCACAGGCAAATATGTCTGTCAATTCTATAAATAATAAATCCGATTTCCAGTATGGTATTAATTCAGTCAATAATGAGGCACCAGTTGCATCTAATAAAGTAGAGAACCTATTACCTACAACCGCAGACCTCCTCTGGGAAAGAAACGATGGTTATGCCCTGTACCATGCCGGATTGGCTGGAAATGGAGACCATTTATATATTTCACCAGTTGGCGATAATATTGGCGATGATATGATGGTTTACAATCTAAATGGAACCAATATTTACAATATAACCACAACAGAAACATCATATCCTGCCTTCGGAGGTGGGCAGTTATATTTTGCCACTTCGGGCAATTATATGGAAGCGGCTACACTTCTTACTGGTGAAAAGGTGTATACCGAATTCCATTCCCGGCGCTTCTACGGAGAATAGTTTTAATGGATACCAAACTTTCTCTTATTCAAATGGATGTGTATACACAACAAGTTATGGTAGCTCAGATTTAACAGCTTTTAATTCCTCATTGGGAACAGAGGAATGGCAGTATGTAAGTCATTTAAGTATTTCAACTAAACCAGTCGTGGGCCACTACGAAGTATTAGTTGGTTTTTCCAATAGCCATGTTATAAGCGCTGTAAATGATACCGATGGTATCCTAAACTGGAACGCAACGATCTCTTCATATCCCAGTGCTGGAATCTCCTTTTATAATAATACTTTCTTCGTCCCTACCCTAAACCACAGATTATATGCCATATCAGATTCCGGAGCAATATTATTGAATTTATCATTGGAGACAGTTTCTATGAGGCAAGTAAAGGAGTATAACAATACTATATATGTATCCGGAATAAACGGTTACTTATATGCCTATAATGCTACGACTGGGAAATTAAATTGGAAATTTTACAGCGGTGATGATGAAAGCATATGGGCATCTCCATTAATAGAAAATAATATGCTTTATTTTGCAAGCGACAACGGCATCGTTTATGATATAAACTCCACAGATGGAAAACTAATCTGGTATTACAACATAGGTCAGCCAATTAGAAGTGATCTTGTAATGTTAAATGATGAATTATTCGGTTTAACCGAATATGGAACATTGTTTGCATTCGGCAATAACAATACAATAAATTACACCAGTTCAATCAGTTCACCGTCTGCTAATGAATATCACGGCAACTACACGCATAATGGAGTATACCAGACTCAAGGCCCAAATAGCATAAAAAATCTCGTATGGACCTATGACTTTGGTCAAGGGGATACAGGGATGACAGTAACAAAATATGGCTTAACTCTTTCCTCGCCAGGGGATGCAAGTATACCAGTGTTAAATAGAACAACAGGTAACGTATTAATGAATTATCCGATGATATGCCAATACAGTGGGGGATGCCAAGTTAAAACTAAGTATATACCGACGCAGGACGGTGTTTCATTATATGGTATGTATTACTATTGTTACTTTGATTCCGGTCCTGCATATTATGGCATCTCTCCTTACAATGGGAGAGAAGTTATAGGAAACTTATTAGGACCCCTTTCTCAATT
>JAKAAU010000109.1 GCA_021802165.1 Thermoplasmata archaeon | reverse complement strand
AAAAATTTATTTTTATCATAACGTGTTTATAATACTAGCCATGACTAGTTTAAATAACAAATATACGTATTAATATATTTTCAATAATATATTTATCGTTACAGGTCATTATAAATCCTGAATTTTCGCGGGATATGCATTATTTCAGTTAAATATGCCTTAAATCCAGTTCAACCGTGGGATTTTTCGCCTGAAGCTCTCTGATTTCATTCAGGGAAAAATGGAAAAACCTGTCAGATACCAGTATGAGGGTTGTGAAACCACGTTTTGCAGCCTCAAAAGCAGAATTTACGGATGCGTATTCGAAGTCTGGCTTTCTTCCAAGCATGTCAATAAGTGTTTTTGCCATTTCACCGGTGATCCCTATAAAATCAAAATTTATGCCTTTAATATAATTGTTTACAGTCTCGCCAAGGTTCTTCATATCAGTTGTTTTCTCAACATTATTGAACGCTACTATTATTATTTTGGATTTTTTTATTTTGATAATTTCCCTTACGGCAGTCACTCCGGTGCATTCATTTTTTTTTGAATTTTTTACTGTGATACCGTTGGCTCCGCTACCTGCATAGGGCCCTGCATGAAGATAGCCGTTAGTCATATACAGTGATACTTTCTGCCCTGACATAAGTTCCTGGTCAGATATCACCTCCCACACAAGTGAAGAATCTATACTGATGAGGCTACTATGAACAAAATCTTCTATGTAGTTAAGGCCGTTATAAAGAAAATCAAAGCCCTCTTTTGTTATATTGTTTTTTTCATCTATGAATCCTTTTTCTCTGAGAATTTTTATGTGATAAACAACACCCTGGAGTGTTATATCAAGCTCCTTTGATATTTCTGAAGGTCTGGTCTTGCCGTTTTTTATATTCAGTAAAATCATCAACTGAGAAATAAGAGCCTGCTCAATTTTCATCTTTGTATATATAAATATATATTATAATTTTTCCTGTGGTATTATCTTAGGTTATTCCGTATTCCTTCAATTTATCTGAAAAAAATGATACCTCGCCGGAGATGTCCCTGCTGTAATAGATGGCTGATACCACTGCAATTCCTGAAATTCTGTATTTAAGAAGCATATCAACGTTATTCCTGTTTATTCCGCCTATAACAAATACAGGAATAGTAATTCCATCCAGGTTATTTAGAATATTTATATTGCACATGGTTGCATCCTCCTTTGTCTGTGTACTGAAAAATGATCCGAATGCCACGTAATCTGTACCGAGTTTCTGGAACTTTATCGCATCTTCTACACTACCGTATGTGGAAACACCTATGATTTTTCCAGGAAATCTAGATTTTATATATTCAAATGGAACATCGTCCTTCCCTATGTGGATGCCGTCTGCATCCAGCATGTCCATTAAAACAGGATCATCGTCAACAATGAAGGGAATTCCGTATTCACTGCACATTCCCCTTAGTCTTCCACCTATACGGAGTTTTTCCCGGAATGATGATTTTTTATCCCTGTACTGTAAAACATTAATACCGCTCTTTAATGCCTCCTCAGTGGCATGTAAGATCCATTCACCGGTATATTCAGGCGTGACAAGGTAAAGCCCCCTTATATTCATTTAAGACCCCTCTTAATGCCTTCCGATACTGCATTCCATAACTGATCATCTTCTGGATTTATATCATATTCTTTGTTATCCCTGATCAACTTTATTCCTTTGCTCTTCTCTGTAACCTCTCCTATGATGTTTGAATTAAATCCAGAATTTCTCAACTTTTCCATGAATTCCACTGCATATCTGGATTTAACCGTAAATAGTAGTGTCCCCTCACTTATGGACCTCATGGAATTTATGTTGAAAAGTGAGCATATCCTTTCAATATCCTTGTCAGTAATAATATTATCATAATATATTCTTATTCCATTTTCCGAAGCATACCCGATCTCGTAAACCGAATTTAAAAGCCCCCCCTCGGTTGCGTCATGCATTGACGTGATTTTATCTCCAATGCCGAAATCTATTGCCAATAATTCCTCCGGTACACATGTCATTGTATAAAATTTATCCTGTATAGATTTTAGCGTTTCACTTCCCAGATGGTCCTTTACATATTCAGGAAATGTGTATACGAGTATGACAGATGCTTCCAGACCGCAGCTTCTTGCCATTATAATTGAATCGCCAGCAGTTGCATTTTCTGTTGTTATATACTTATCCCCTGTGCCCATGAGTGTTACGCCTCCAATCATGGGAAACGAAACACCTGCATATCTTGCTGTGTGTCCGGTGACAACCTCTATGTTATATTTTTTGCATTCTTCATGTATAACATTCCAGATTTCATTGAACTGATCGTCAGTGATTTTCTCCGGCAGATTCAGGTCTATGCTCATATATTCTGCCCTTATTCCAGATGTGTATAGATCGGATGCAAGAATATGAAATGCAAACCATGCTGCTTTCTTTAAACCGAATGAGACATCAATGTAAAGTGGGTCTGTAGTTACCGCCATGTATCCACCATTGATTTCTATAATCCCAACATCGACACCGTTACGCGGAGGAACTACAACATCCCTTCTTACAGCTCCGGTTTTGTTTATTATATTTTCCTCAAAAAATTTCCTCGATATTTTACCTGTCATTTTATCGCCCAGAAATGTGAAAGTGAACCATAACCATTTCCCATGGGAAATGAATTTTTTATGGCACCTTCTATATACTTTCTTGCAAGGGAGATGGAATCATAGAGATTCTTGCCGGCAGCCAGATATGATGCTATGGAAGCGGATAATGTATCACCGGTTCCATGTGTATTCCTTGTATCTATCCTTATGTCTGAAAATTCACTATATTCTTTTCCATCATAGAGTATATCTGTGGACAAATTTCCACTGGAATGGCCACCCTTGACCAGAACAGCTGAACCTGTTATTCCGGATATTTTCTTTGCTGCAATTCTGGCATCTTCAACATTGTTAATTTTCATGGAAGAGATAACCTCACTTTCCGGTATATTCGGAGTAATCAGGGTTGCAATTTTCATAAGTTTGTGAACCATTGTAAATACAGCATCCTCTTTCAGTAATCTGGCATTTGTCTTTGAAACCATTACCGGGTCCACAACAATGTTGTGTACATCATACTGCAGAAATTTTTCCGTTACCGTCGATATTATTTCCTCTGAATAAAGCATTCCTGTTTTGGCTGCATCAGTACCTATATCCTCCATTATTGCATCAAACTGGTCGTTAATGAAATATACAGGGACTTCATAAATGGATTTTACCGATACACTGTTCTGTGCCGTAAGTGAAACAATAACTGCAGTTCCGAAAACTTTCATTGCAGTAAATGTTTTTAAATCAGCCATAATGCCTGCGCCACCACCTGAATCAGTGGATGCCACGGTCATAACTCTTGAGACCATGATACTAATATAATTTCAAATTATTTAAAAAATCCGGAAAATTCAATTTGAGAGTGGTCATCCAATAGAAAAGAATTTATATATGCCATATGGATATCATCCTATAATGGATATACTTCAGGCTATCGGCCTTGCTTTAATTGCTATAGGTCTCGTTTACGTGATTTACCAGTTTCCTATTTTATATTATGGATACCGTGATTTTACGAAATACGATATAGATTTTGCGGGTCTTGACGGTAAACAATTTGCCGGATTAAAGATGTATAAACCGCTGGTTAGCATTATAGTCCCGGCGAAAAATGAGGAAACCGTTATATCCAGAACAATAGAATCAATTTTAAACCAATCCTATACAAACTTTGAGCTGCTTGTTGTTGTAGATAATTCCAGTGATGATACATACAAAATAGCCAGAGAATTTGAAAGTAAGGATAGCAGGGTAAAGGTATTCAACAGGCCAGATGGAAAGAGCAAGGCCTCCGCACTTAATTTCTGCTTCAAAAAATCAAGGGGAGAAATTATCGCAACATATGATGCGGATACCATGCTTCTGAGAAATACCCTTGAAAATGCCGTTTACGGTATGAATTATTTCAATGTGGATGTTTTACAGGGTTATAATTCCTATATAAATAGAGAGGAAAATATATTTACAAGGCTTGCAGTTATCGATGAGATACTGGTAAAGGCAACGTTAATCGGAAGAACACATTTGAACCTTTTCGTGCCAGTTGCAGGATCAAATCAGTATTTCAAAAGGCACGTTATAAAAAACATTGGCGGCTGGAATGAGAAATTCCTTACAGAGGACTTGGAAAGCTCGGTACGTATATCAAACGCACGATATAAATCCGCATACCTGAGCAGTGCAAAGGTACTTCAGGAAACGCCCGCATCATACTCGGAATACTTCAAGCAGAGGACAAGATGGTTGAGGGGATACCATCAGGTTTTCCTGCATTCAAAGAAGAGGCTGAGCACATTCACGGACTTCGATGCATTGATGATTGTTCTGGCTCCAACATTTTCGGGCATACTATTCTTCGGATGGCTATATATATCATTACTCAATTTTTATAATCCCTTCGTGCATTCAATGAGAACATATTTTATTTCCCTTATAGTTATATCTCTGGCAATATATCTAGCCGCTTTCATACTCGTGTTGATCAAAAAGAAGCAGAATGCAATTTATCTGCCCCTTATTTATGTGTATCTTACCATAAATTCACTTATTTCAATATACACTATGTTCCTTGAAATCACAGGTGCAAAACGTGTATGGCATAAGGTCAAGAAAACCGGAAAGACAACAATTTAATAATTACCTTTTCATATCTGGGTATGGTACTGGACTCTTACAGAAAAAATGCAGATAAGTTTTTGAATCCAATCACAGAAAAATTTTCCGGTATGAATCCCAATACTGTTTCCGTACTTTCACTTGTTCTTGCTGGTCTCGGAGGTTTATCATACTATCTGGGGCATTACTTTCTACTGCTTGCATTTATATTAATAATTCTATCAGCATTATTTGATGCCCTTGATGGAAAAATAGCAAGATTAAAGAATATATCCTCTAAAAAAGGTGATATGCTTGACCATGTATTCGATCGTTATTCAGACATGTTTATTGTTCTGGGAATGACCTTCTCCATTTATGGAAATATATATCTCGGGCTTTTCGCAATACTGGGAATTCTTCTGACCAGCTATATGGGAACCCAGTCACAGGCACTGGGTTTAAAGAGGAATTATTCCGGTATAGCGGGCAGGGCTGACCGGCTTGTATTAATCATAATATTCGCCCTGGTGCAATTTTTTATAACCGCACATTTCGATATTTATTCAATAGAAATATATGCAACCGGTATCCTGCTGATATGGTTTGGCCTTGCAGGGAATATAAATGCAATAACCAGGTTTTTCGATATGTATAAAAATTTATAAATTTTTTAAAAACGTTTCATATTCTTTATTGTATTCCTTTGCGGTTTCCTGTTTCCTTGATTCAGAAAATACACGGACAATTTTTTCTGTTCCGGATGGTCTTATAAGTGTCCATCCATCAGTATCATAAATTTTTATGCCATCTGTAAAATCAAACATTTTCCCGGTGAATTTTTTCGTTATGAGTTCCTTTATTTCTTCCCATTCCCTTTTACGTGGAACTGATGTTTTTATCATATAATATTC
>JAKAAU010000108.1 GCA_021802165.1 Thermoplasmata archaeon | reverse complement strand
ATTGATATTTCACTCTTTTATACAAAGAATTATATATGCCTTAACATATATTCTATTATGGCGAACGCTAAAAAACAGCTCGAAGAGTTTCAAGCCCAGATAGAAAGAATGCATGATAATATGAAAACTATGGCAGCAGAAAATGAACAGTTGAAATCTCATTCGGAAGAGCTGGAAAATAAAATAGCTTATGACAATAAGGTTCAAAAAGAACTTCAGGAGGAAAATGAATCGGTCAAGCAGTCCTTACTTAATACAAATGAGGCTCTAGAGGCTTCAGAACAGCAGGTCCAGAATCTGAGACAGGAGCTGGAAGCGAAAAATGCTGAAATAGAGAGAAATAGTAAGCTTTTAGAAGAAAATGGCCAGCTCCGGGATGATCTTGAGAATGCTACCGCTTCATCTCAGGACACCATAACTAAACTTAAAGAGGAACTGGAGGAAAAAAACAAATCTATAACAGAGACGCAAATAAAGCTTAGGGAAATGGAAAAGAGTAATTCTGATTTTACCCTTATTACCAAAAAGCTGGAATCAAGAATCAGCACACTTGAACATAATTTAGAAGAAAAAAATGATATTATTGCAGAAATTAAAATGAAGAATTATGATCTTGAGCAGAAAATCCAGATGCATGAAATGAGGGAAAGATCACTTGAGGACACTGTAGAACTCCTTAACTCTGCAAATGACAATTTTAAAGGCTTACTGGAAAAGTACAGATTCCTTGTGGAAAATAATATGACTGTGAAAAAAAGAACAATTTCTACAAAAAAACCGGTAAAACCAGCTAAAAAATAGATTTAACTCAGTGCTTAAATAATTGACCTCTTATAAATAGACATAAATTTAAATTATCCCACTAATCTTATAGTTTTTAACATAGAATACGGTAATTTAAGCTCACCATTGCTGTTGGATAATATTATTATATCTGCATTTATTACCTCTACTTCTGTATCAGGATACATATCCAGATCCGCCATTTTCTTCAACACAGGTGTATCTTCATAAACAATCCTACTGATTCTATACCTACCGGGGGGTGCCTGTAATGGACTGATATCATCTATTTTGGCTATGTTATAAATCATATTTCCATGAGGACATTTCATTGGATTCCCAAGATTTTTAATAAAATTATCAAAATATCGATCTTCTATGGTATGTTCGATATCCATAACTGCTGAATGTGAATACTCCCAAGGAACTTCTAGCATCTTTACGGCGAATACTTCAGAGATCCTGTGTTTCTTGATTACAGGTATTGCCATGGCATAGCCATTTTTTGTTAGCGCGATGTTTCTCCCATCTTTTTTTATTAGTTTCTTTTTTTCCAGTTTACCGAGATATTCTGATACTGTGGCCATTGAAACGTTTAGGTCTTTACTTATCTGATGTTCATTCACCAGCTCAAAGGCTTCAGATAATGAAAAAATTGTTTTTACGTAATCTTCCTCATTATTTTTGAAATTCATAACTCACAATTAGGTATGTATAATTAAATCTTTTTATTTGCCTATGTGAAGATTTGAATAGGAACATAAAAAGTATAATAATATATAATCATAGGGTTTTGAAATAAATGATAAGAATAGCCGGACTTGGAATTTCAGGATTATATTTATACTGGAGACTGAAAAATGATGGCTTTGACGTCTCTGGCTACGATATAAAGAAGGATGATTTCTATATACCATGCGGGTACGCAACTAATGAAAATATTATGAAGGGATATATGGATGTAATCGGTGTAGATTTTCAAAAATATGTACTTTCCAGAGCAAAAAACATAACATTCTCAGGGAATAATTTCCAGGAAAAACATCTTGAATCTTCTGGACTTTGTACATTTGATAAAAATCAACTGGAAAAGGATGAGAGCAATAATTTAAAAATTTTGCCTATTGATAAACAAAATAAGGACATGATTGTTGATGCTACAGGGATAACAAGGGCCTACTTGGGAAAATCTAAGAATGACAGACAGTATTATTCTCTTGAATATTTAACGGATCAATCTGATCATAGGGATTTTTATTTTTACTTTTTTAAAGGAGGTCGTGGATATTTCTGGAGTTTTCCACTAGGTAATAAATATCATGTGGGTGCAGGGTCTCTCTCCATTGCCGATCTAAATACTGTCAGGAAATCTATTCCCTTAAAAATTACATCTAGAAATATAAGGATGGTCCCACTGTTTGATTCCATGTCAAGAGAGAATATAATCGGAATAGGTGAGGCAATAGGCACCGTTTCTCCCATCACAGGAGAGGGAATAATTCCTTCGTTGAGAAGTGCGGAGCTGTTATTTCAATGTATAAAGAAATATGATAAGGAAGAATTGCTAAATGCTTATACGAAAGCTATATCAAAAGAATTCGGATATTACTATAAATTATCTAGATTGATCTTTAATATTCGGTCTGGAAAAATTATAAATCCCACCAATATTTATGCTATAAAGTATGTAAAGCGAACAGTGAATGATTTTGGGATAAAACTTGATATACTTCCTTTCTTAAAACATTTTATTTAATAAAAAAGTTATTTGGATTTTATTTCTTCTAAAAATTCTTTAATGCGATCATTGAATCCTTTTGCATCATCCAGATAACATGCATGCTGGCGGCCTATGTTAGAAAATTCGGCAGATTGGTTATAGCGCATTATAATTTCATAATTAGAAGACGCGGAAATCGCATCGTTTTTCCCCCAGATAAGTAATGTTGGTATTTTAGAAATTTTACTTAATTCTGATTCCATTTCGGTAACACCTACTGCTCCCACCAGTATCAGAGCTTTTACCTTTTCTGGAAATTTTGTTGCAAAGCCGACTACAGCTTCTCCACCCATGGAAGCTCCAAGCACTACGGACGGTTCTAATTTCATGGCATCCATAAATTCTGCAATAAATGAAAAAAGATCTGCTGATAAATTCTCGGATTTCCCATAGCCAGGAAAGTCGATAGAAATAGCGCGGTAACCACTATCAGCGGTGATTTGAATTGTTCCTGATTCTTCATATGTTCTTGCATTGAATCTTGCCCCATGACAGAATATCACGGGTATTCCGGTTCCCTGTTCTATATAATGTATTTTTGAATCCTGTATTGTAATATATTTGTCTTCTAACATAATTGCTCATGTCTCTATGTTAATTAAAACTTGTGCACATCAAAACACTTGAAGTAAATATCTGTTATATATTTATTATATTTAAATTTATTGTTATAACGTTTCATATAATAAATTTATACAGAATAGACTGAAAAGAATTGAAACTACAGTGTTCTTAATCAATTTATGTTTATTTTGCATGTTCATAATTCATGGTCCCTAAACTTTTACTATATATTATACACGTGAATTGTCGAAAAATCGTTATCATTTTGAGTAGTAGTTAAATATCAAGAGTAAATATTTACATGATGACAGATAAATCCAGCGCTAGAATATTGTGGTTTAGTGAAATTTCTAAAGAAGATGTGCCAATAGTGGGTGGGAAATCCGCGAATCTTGGAGAAATGGTAAAATTAAAATCGGTTCCAGTACCCAATGGATTTTCTACAACGAGTCTTGCTTACAGGGAATTCATCAGAGAGAATGACCTGGACGATAAGATTTTGCAGATAATAAAAAGCACAGATATAGATAATTCCAGAAAATTAAAAAATGCAAGTGAAAAAATTAGGGAGTTATTTCTCAGCTCCCATTTTAACCACACCCTGGGTCAGGAAATTAGGGAATATTATAGAAAACTCATTGAAAAAGAAAAGAATATATATGTGGCTGTAAGGTCCTCTGCTACATCTGAAGACCTTCCGGATGCAAGCTTTGCCGGCGAACAGGACACCTATTTGAATATACACGGAGAGGATGATGTTGTTCAGAATATAAAAGAATGCTTCGCCAGCCTTTTTACGCCCAGAGCCATTTATTACAGAGAAAAAAAACACTTTAACCATTTCAGTGTTGCCCTTGCAGTTGCGGTTCAGAAGCAATTATTTTCAGAAGTATCCGGTGTGATGTTTACCGTAGATGTTTCAACAGGGGATAACTCAAAAATAATAGTCGAATCCAGTTATGGTCTCGGCGAATATATAGTAGGAGGAGTTGTCACTCCTGATACTTTCTATGTGGATAAAAATAGTTTAAAAATTACAAACAAAATAATAACAAATAAGACGAAAATGCTGAAATGCCTGGAAACAGGTGGCACTGAAGAATTAGTAGTAGACACTGTAATGGCCCAGAAACAATCCATATCAGATAAGGAAATAATACAGCTGGCTAATTACGGGTTACAGCTTGAAAAGCATTATGGAAACAGCATGGATATAGAATGGGCAAGAGATTCGTTTGATCATAAAATATATGTTTTGCAGGCGAGATTTGAAACTGTCTGGAAGAATAACAACGGTGAGAAAGAAATGCAACAGGAAAAGGAAGCAGATGAAAATGATGTAATATTAAAGGGATTGCCAGCTTCTCCGGGGAAAATATCCGGTATTGCCAGAGTATTGCTATCTGTTGATGAAATGGAAAAATTCAATGATGGCGATATACTTGTAACTAAGATGACAGCCCCTGACTGGGTACCCATAATGGGAAAGGCCAGAGCAATTATTACAGACGAGGGGGGATTGACATGCCATGCAGCAATTATATCCAGAGAACTTGGAGTTCCATGTATAGTAGGTACATCATCATTCGGTCAGAAGGCCACTGAAACACTGAAGGATGGTGAAACAATAACAGTAGATGCAAAAAATGGGCTAGTGTATCTTGGCGGTATTACTGAAATTTCGACGACTCCAGAGCCAGATGTCCCTGTCTCCTATGAGAGCGACATAATAACAGGAACAAAGGTTCTGGTAAATATGGGTGAACCCCAGTTATCGGCTCGAGTATCTAAGCTACCATCAGATGGTATAGGCCTCATGAGAGAAGAATTTATATGGGCTGAAATAGGGGAGCACCCACTATCTCTGATCAAGAGCGGCCGTGGGGATTACTTTGTTGACAAATTATCCTCAGAACTTGCAAGAGTTTGCAGAGATTTTGCCCCCAGACCTGTAGTGCTCCGTTTCTCGGATTTTAAATCAGATGAATACAAGAGTCTTAAAGGAGGTTCCGAATTCGAGCCTGAAGAGGACAATCCGCTTCTTGGATGGAGGGGAGCATCCAGGTATTACGATGACAGATACAAGGAAGCTTTTAAACTTGAGCTCAAGGCCATTAAAAAAGCCAGGGATGAATACCTTCTGAAGAATTTATGGGTAATGATACCATTTACAAGAACTGTTGAGGAATTAAAGAAGGTTGTTAAGATAATGGAGGATAATGGATTGGAAAGAACTAAGGATTTCAAGCTGTTTCTCATGTCAGAAATACCGAGCAATATTGTGCTTGCAGATAAATTCAATCAGTATGTTGATGGATATTCCATAGGATCCAATGATCTCACAATGTTGCTTCTGGGATCTGACAGGAACAATGGAAAAATGAGCTCTATGTTCGATGAACGTGACCTTGCAGTAAAAAGAGCAATAAGGTATCTCATAAAAATAGCACATAGAGATGGAAAGATAGTTTCCATATGCGGTCAGGCACCCTCGCAGT
>JAKAAU010000107.1:702-5670 GCA_021802165.1 Thermoplasmata archaeon | reverse complement strand
GCCTGAAATAGAAGGATATGATGCAAATTCAAATCCACAGGAGGTAGCTATAAATGAAAGACGAAAGTTTTTCGATTTTGATGACCAATTACACTCTAAAAATAGATATGATGCATTAAATAAATTCAAAAATAAAGTTGAAGCCTGTAATATAATTGTAATGCAATTACCTTTTGATGATATCCGGGGTTTTTCGGTAATTAATAAAAAGCCTTTTTTTATTGTTCTGAATTCCAGAGACACTCCTGAATCTAGGATATTTTCACTATTTCACGAATATGCTCATATTTTGCTGGGGCAGAACGAATCTAATATGGATGATAATTATAATACTGATGATAAAATAGAACAATGGTGCAATAATTTCGCATCATATTTTCTGATCAATGACAATATAATAAAGCTGAATTATGAAAAATATAGTTCTATAGACGAAACCGTAAACCATATTGCCTCCAGATATAAATTAAGCCATTCTATGATTTTCTATAGATTATATAAACTAGGATATATACGGGATTTTCAATCTGTATACAAGAAATTTATGGGAAATAAAATCGTTGCTAATAAAAAGGTTAGTGGTGGAAATTATATCGTGAAAATAAGGTCAGAATATGGTAATAAATTTATTAACCTTATAAATGAAAATTACGAAAAGAATGAAATTACATTAGATGATGCATTAACCTATCTCGGAACTAAAATAAGCACATATAATCAGTTAGTGAAGACGGTGAATCAATGAGTTATCTTATTGATACTTCATCACTAATATGCTTATTTAATAAGTATCCAGAAGAGGTATTCGGAACATTGTATCCAAAATTTAATAATGAAATAAATAATGGCAACATTAAGGCACCTCTCCAAGTATTAAACGAATTAAAAAGAGGAGATGATACAGCATATAAGTGGATTAAAACCTATAGAAAAATATTCTTTATAAGTTTGAATAATAAAATACTTCAAAAGTCTGTTGAAATCATTGATAAATATCCAGAACTTACTAAAAATTTAGGTTTAACCAGCACCGGCAATGATCCCGCCGACCCATATTTGATAGCCATGGCAGCAATTCAGATGGAGGAAAATATAGATAGGCTAAGTATAATTAAAATTATCACGGAGGAGGGAAACAAAAAGAACCATATTCCTGAGGTATCCGGTAAATATGGTATAGATTGTATTAACATCTTGGATTTTTTCAAAGAAATGAAATGGAGGTTTTGATAATTTTTTTGTTTATTTATATAGAAACTAGGGCTATATCTTTTACAATTGTGTAATCATTCCATCTATACTTAAAATAACCTTAATTATTATTACGATCAAGAAAGTACGATATGATTTGTCACTATGTACATATAATATAAATATTCAAAGGCAATTATTATTATCAAATTTTGGAGAATATTTAAATATAGATAACATATATAATTAGGTTGTTTTGCTAAAACAATTGATCGGATATAATGCATTTTACTTAATCCCCGATGTTATGAAAATAATTAGCTTAATTTAAACCTTAATAGTATAAGTCATACTGCCCTTATTTATATATTATATATGATAATAATACACAAAATTCGTTGAGTTATAGTAAAAGTTGATTCTCAATTAGTATAAATTCTCCCTCCGGCTACCGTAGAATGTCTTACAAAAAAATTATTAAAATTTTAAAAAGTAACCACAGAGAATCCTGCATCCACTTCTTTTGCTGTCTGCACACCGCCCATTACAGGTTCAACTCCATCCAGCATCTGGCTTTCCATCAGGCCAATTCCCTTAGCGGATACTTTGCAGTAGGTTACTTCTATGCCTGCTGATTTCATCAGATTGACCAGGTCTACAATAGGCTTTATACCGTTGGAATCCTTCAGCAGATTTTCTACACCCCTTCCAAGAAACATGAAATTAACTGTTGCCTGTGCATTCTTAACCGAGCTATATGCAAAATTAGCGGCCACATTAGCCATATTCAAATCATCTTTTCCCTTTGTCAGAATTACAAATATTTTTGCCATTTTCTATCACTATCTTTTATTATATTTTAATATATATCAATTTTCATTTGACATTTTATTATTACTTATTACCAGCATTCAAGTAACTGTTTAATTCTAAAATATATAAAAAATTAAAATTTTTTTTATTTCTTTTCCCTGTCCTTCTTCATTTTCTTATAATGCTTTCTGAATTCCTCGGGCTTATATGAGAAATTGTTATATTTAGACCTGTACCATACTGCTGTCATCAGGATTGTTACTATTGCAAGGAATCCCGTTATGGCAACATCATTCGCATCCGGATCATAGCCGCTATATGTTCCTTCGGTCAGTGCTGCAGCAAGGATCATTATTCCGGTCATAATTATTATGAAAACTCTTATGCCGGTTTCATTCTTTTGCTTAGGCTCTTCAGATCTTTCAAGCACTACTGCCTTTTCTACTTCGTCATATGATTTGCCGTTAGTTTTATCATCCGTTTTTTTGTCTTCCATTTTAGTCACTCCTCTTGGTTTTATAGATCAGGTGTACTGCAATTAACAGGAATATTATCACAATAACGAAGAATTCAAGACTGCTTACTGCCATCTGTAGATCACCACTGAGTATATGCCCGGATGCACATCCATCTGCCATCCTCGCACCGAGAAGCATCATGAATGAGCCACCAAAAGCTCCTCCTGCTCTTTTGATTTCACTGCCTCCAAATCTGGATTCCCACGACGGTGGTATCACCTTGTTGAAGGCCTGGAATCTCCTTGTTATAAATACAGAGAACAGGAATGCCCCGAATAATGTTCCTATATCACTGAAGGGCTCCCAGCCTATTGTTGTAACCACTATTTCACTGTATTTCCAGTATGAAGCGGGTAGCCATAATTCAGCTGCTATCCATGAAAACGTGGTTGATTCACCCAGTATCTGGTGTAAGAACATTTCAAGGACAACGGTAAGACCTATTACTATACCAACTGTTAACATTACCTTTCCAAATAAATTGGATGATACAGTATAATGGTAATTGAATTCCTCAGCAGTAGTTCCATTGCCCATGGGCATGGATGCTCCCTCCTGGAGTACCTCAGAAGATTCTATATTCTGCTCTTCCTCTGCTGTTGTCGGTTTATAGTTTTTATGCGAAGACTGGTAAAAACAGCTTTTTCCACCCTTGTATCTTGGTAACATATACGCTATACCAAACATTAAAATTGCCCATACTATAGCTATTCCGAAACCCACGTATAAGTTTGTATCTACCTTTCCACCGAAGTATATTTCGTGGAAGTTATCATATGTCACCAGCCAGTGGCCAAAGGATGTTTGGTATATCATTGTCCATGAGGCTGCTCCCAGTAAACCCCCGAAAACAGCATATACTGCATCTCTTCTTCCCTCGCCTAAAGCCATCCATATTGTGCCTGGAACGTATCCCGATATTGCTATTCCCGTACCGAATATGGCTGCTCCAAGAGCGACTCCCCATATGTAATCCGGTTTAACTCCCCAGTGAAACGATACTCCAAGCGCTGCTAGACCGTATAAAGCCAGTGCACCTGAACCTATTGCTATTGCTATACATCCTATAAATAACCTGTCCTGGAATTTTCCGAGCCTTATCAAAATTTCTGGATTTGAAATACCCCATGCTTCTGCAAGACCACCTACAATCATTCCTATAAACAGGCCTATCCATTCCCATGCTGTTACTGCTATCATTTTACTCTGCAACTAATAGTCATGATTTCTATTTAAATATAATTATTATAATACATATATTCAAATATTTCTGGTATCATTGCGCAAAATTAATAAATTTGTGTCACATGAATGAAAATGACAGAAGAATATGGCATAGCCATTTTTGATCAGGAAGGAGATTATATTGTAAAACCCTTCTTTTCAGACATTCCTAAAATCTCTAAACTGATAATAATCTGTGATGCCAAGACGGAATATAAGAATGCAAAGCAAAAAATAATAGATTTTCTTAAACTAAAAGGTATTAAATCAGAATTTATAGAAATAAAGGATGTTAGTAATTTCTATCAGATTTTTCTGGTTTTACAAAAAATTTGCAAGTCCAAAAGCGATCCCACATGGGTTAATATATCATGTGGTTCAGGAATTGGTGTCTCTGCCCTGACGATCCACGCATATAACCAGGATATACTCATGGTAGTTTACGATAAATATCTGGACTCAACTGTTGTTATAAATGTCAAAAAATTGAAAAAGATAAACATATACAATAAGGGATACATGCAAATTATGAGAGAAATATCAATCAAAGCAAAAACTATTGAGGAACTATCCATGTCACTGAATATTACTAATTCGGCCGTTTCCAGAAGATTACAAAAACTACTGACGCTTGGCATAATAACAAGGACTGGCATAGGCACGAGAAATTATCCCTATATTCATTCCCTGAATGAATTCGGATGGCTTTTACTTGGATAAATTGACCACTAATGTAACTTAAAAAAAATGCGTATATAATACTTCATCTTTAGAGTTCATATAAAAATTTAGTTTAATAACTTTTAAAAATGATTTTAAAAGGTTAATATAGTATGTCCCTCCTTATTTGCGTCTGCTATGACTTTTCCACCAGGTATTTTGTCACAGTCATAGTATAATAGGTCACTCTCAACTATATGGTAGTATTCCATTGCAACAGGGCAGGCCATGATCTTTATTTTGGCTTTTTTAAGTTCCTCAATTTTATTGCTGATAATCAACGACCTTGGATCAAATTTATTTAGAGTTTCTATTGAACTTCCTATAAACAATAAAGAGACACTTTTAGCTCCCATTTTCTCAGCAAGACCTGTTGCAACTATTGTTGCTTCATCTACTCTTGTACTGTCGTTACCACTAATCAATGTAATTAAATAATCTTCGCTTCCCATATTTATAATATCCTGATATTGTATATCTATTTATCCAACACCGTTATGTT
>JAKAAU010000107.1:0-692 GCA_021802165.1 Thermoplasmata archaeon | reverse complement strand
AACTACTTATGTACAATATTATTCACATTCTTGGATCTTCTGGGATATTTGATATCCATGAAATATATGGTTTGTTGTTGTTTTAAAAATAAGATCATGCATGGGGGTAAATAATGTCCCACTTAATTATTATTACTTTGTTGTTTAACAATAATTCCAGAAATATATCCATATCATAAACTCCTTGGCTTTCGTTCTTGTGGGTTGATTTGTTATGTTCATCTCTTACCAATGGAGATTTCCGCTTTCACGGTTAAATTTTTATATTGTGTTTTTATATAATATTAAATGAATACTGAATATCAGGAAACTATTGAAAAATCATTTAAAAATATTAAACTTGCATCGCTTCTGATTATCATTGAAATGATCCTTGTAATCGTTTTTACCATTGTTGTTATGTATATTGTGATTTCAATAATGCTGATTGCAATATCTAAAAATATAGTGCCTGGTATGATTGATAGTTTTATTCTTCAAAGTATCTGGTCAAATAGTTACCTGATACTCATATTAGGAGCATTTTATATATGTTCCGTTGGATTCTCGGTCTATTCTGTTTATTTATTTTCAAGATCGATTTCTTTGCTTTCTTTATTTAACAAAAGTTTAAAGGGACCTGCAAAGTTTTCCAAGTACTTGTATTTGATTATGCTGATAATTGATGCTTCCGAAGGCTTTTAAGATCGGAA
>JAKAAU010000106.1 GCA_021802165.1 Thermoplasmata archaeon | reverse complement strand
AGTTAGCCTTTCAATATTCATTTTCCCTCAATTTCCTGATTTCCCTTGCCCGTTTTTTTATGTGGCTGATGATCTCGCTAAGTGGTGTCCCAGGACCGAAATTTCCGGTTATGCCCATTTTTTCAAGGGCTGGCTTGTCCTCATCTGGTATTATTCCGCCCCCAACCACGGCTATATCATTTACGCCGCGCTTTTTTAAGCTCTCCATAACATTCCTGAAGGCTGTCATGTGGGCACCATTTAACAGGCTCAATGCAATTACATCTACATCCTCATTAATCGCGGTATCGACTACCTCTTCAGGCGTTGGCAATAATCCAGCATATATGACATCCATTCCCGCATCCCTGAATGCTTTGGCAAGGACAAATATACCCCTATCATGCCCATCTATAGCAGGTTTAGCCAGCAAAATCTTTATTGGCGCTTCAGTATATTTTCGGTTCTTTCCATTCTCCAAATATATCCCTCCCGATATTTGATATTTCCTCAAGTGTGCAGTAGTTCCGTACGCAATCCATGATATATGGCATTAGATTTACGCTTTCATCTTCCATGGCATTTTTCAGCTTTTCAAGGGATTCTGCAACCTTTGATTCATCCCTTTTTGATTTTATATTCTTAAGGCTATTGATCTGCCCGTTTTCAGCTATATCTGTAATTTTTAATGTGTTTATTGGCTTTTCATCCTTATCAACGTACCTGTTCACGCCAACTATTATATCATCTTCATTTTCAATTTTCAACTGCTTTTTATATGAAGTGTCAGCGATTTCCTTCTGTATGTATCCTGATTTGACAGCATCGAGTATGCCGCCCATTTTTTCTATCTCGGAGAAATATTTGTATGCTTCTATCTCCATCTCACAGGTTAACCTTTCAAGATAATATGAACCGCCAAGCGGGTCAATCACATCTGCTATTCCTGTTTCCTCTGCAATTATCTGCTGTGTTCTCAATGCAACCTTTACCGCATCGTCTGTAGGCAAAGCCCATGCCTCGTCATAGGAATTTGTATGCAGGCTCTGTGTTCCACCAAGTACTGCAGCCATTGCCTCTATTGTTGTCCTCACTATATTGTTAAGCGGTTGTTGCCAGGTAAGTGTATAGCCCGATGTCTGTGTATGGAATTTCAATTCCATGCTTCTGGGATTTTTGGCATGGTATTTTTCTTTCAATACTGTTGCCCAGATTCTTCTGGCTGCCCTGAATTTTGCTATTTCCTCAAAGAAATTTATCGATGAATTGAAGAAAAATGACATCCTGGGTGCAAAATCGTCAACATTCAGTCCAGCATTCATTCCCATCTCTATGTAATAAAATCCATCGGCGAGGGTGAACGCAAGTTCCTGGACAGCACTGGACCCCGCTTCCCTTATATGGTACCCGGAGACACTTATGTAATTCCATTTTGGCACATGCTCTGTTGAATATGTAAGCATATCCCTTATAAGCCTTAAATGGGCTTCCGGTGGATACATCCACTCTTTCTGGGCTATGTACTCCTTCAATATATCTGCCTGTACAGTTCCGGCTATCTTCTCCAGCGGAATGCCTTTTTCCTCTGCAAGGACGAAGTACATGGCAGTAAGTATGGCAGCAGGGGCATTGATGGTCATTGATGTGCTGACCTTGCTGAGGTCTATGCCATCAAAAATTCGTTCCATGTCATGCAGTGAAGATACATTTACACCGCATTTTCCAACCTCACCTTCAGCCCTTTTATTATCACAGTCAAATCCATAAAGTGTTGGCATATCAAAGGCAATGCTGAGCCCTGTTTCTCCATTTTCTATAAGATATTTCAATCGTTTGTTTGTATCGTCCGGTGTTCCGAAGCCTGAAAACATTCTCATTGTCCAGTTCCTTCCACGGTACATATTCGGATATACGCCTCTTGTAAAGGGATATTCGCCGGGGTTTCCAAGGATACTGTCAATATTGTCCGGGAGGTCGCCACGTGTATATAGCTCTTTTACCGGCATTGATGATGAATTTGTCCTGATTTTATCCCTATACCCCGTTTTTTTATTCCACGGTTCCAGTATAGTCTTTTTCCACTCTTCATAGTTTTTATCTTCCTTAAAAGATCCTTTTATTTCTTTAATTTTAAGGTCCCAGAAATTTTCCATAATAGCCTAATGGCTAAAAGCATTAATATTTTTCTTATGGGATTTATCCCAACTATTTTAAATATTTTGCCTGGCAATTAGCGGGAGAGCTTGGACATTCTATCTACCATATTTGTTATATATCCATTTAAACCCGAATTAGCGATAAACACACCATCCTCTTCCCTGTCAACTGTCCACGGAACTACAAAATATCCATCATCCTGTATTTCCTTAAATTTTTTCATATATTCTTTTTTGTATTCCGGTAAGAATAATGAAACACCCATTGATTTCAAATCCTTGCAATCTATTTTTCCAATGTATTTTTCAGAATGCTGGTCATAATCAAAACCCAGCATGATAGTCCTGCTTAGCTCGCCCGCCCTCCTCAAGGCATAAGGGTCAAATGATATAATGCACACATGGTCTTCCATGCCCATGGATTCGACAACCTGCAGTGTATACTTAGTTAATTCATTTTTTACAAGGTAACCATCATCATGCACAGTTTTAAGCTCAACGAGAAAATATTTATCCCTGAATAATTTAAACAAATCACGCAATTTTGGTATATTCTGCCCCCTTACCATAATTCTGTCGATTTCAGCGGATTCAATGTTTTCTATATCCTTATCAATTGAGGCAAGCCTGTTAAGGTTAAAATCATGAATAATATATACTTCATTGTCGCTGCTGAGGTGAACATCAAGTTCCACAATATCTGTAAATTTGAAAGCGTTTTCAAATGATTCTATGGTATTTTCGACATATTCGGAAGGCAAACCTCTATGGCCCACAACCACAAAATTTGATTTAATGTAATCTCTTATATTCATGGCGTGTAATATAACCCGGGCTTAAAATAATTTCTAATGCAAAGTTATAAAAATAAAATTTAGAAATCGAACTTTTTAATTATTTTTTCGTTATAATAACTTGGATATGTATATTTTCTGAGCAATGGATAGTAAGTAAGATTAAATTTTCTAAGAATTTCACGTACTTCCTTGGATGAATACGTTACATTAAACTCCTCTTCTATGTATTCTTGAATTTCGTGGACTGTGCATACCTTTTTATTTTCTACACAGTTCTTCAAGGCTATCATCTGGTTTTCATGTAATTTTGAAGGCCGACCCATGTATGTCCTGACCAAAACTCTCTTTTCTTTTCCATTTTCAACTGATATTACAGTTTCTAATTGATTCTGTCCCATACTTTCACCCTACATTTCCATCATACGTATAACGTATAAATACGTTATTATTATGTGAAAATTAATCAAAAAAAAACGAAAACATATATATTTTGTCTGATTTCATTATTTTAACATTTATATTCAATATTATAACATGAAACTATTAGTATCTATATTTTTAAATCGAAAAGTAACATTAAATATTTAAAAGATGAACTTTTAATTCTTACTTCGATTTATTCCTATTTTCTAAATATAATTGAGAATAATATCCACCAATATAATTCAATAATCTGTAGAAAAATACAATAGATGTAAAACGGTCAACATAATATTTTGTGATACCGTATACATAGCTACAGGATAGGGGCACCGGGCAAATATTCTATTCCAAAATAAATAAACTATAAATTTTAGATATTCACATTTTTTGAGATGAAAACCAATCACAATAAACAATTAAAATCTTGCAACTTTTCAATAATATAGATTATATAATTCTATTAAATTACTCATAATGAAATTTGCAGTACCCGGATTTGATGTTGTTTCAGATTTTTATGGTTCTATCAGCGGGGTTAAATTAACTGTTCCTGGAAGCCAGTGGTTCATTATTCCCTCTATTATATCATATTTTACTTCACAAGGAGTTAAAACTTACTTTGAAACATTGCCTGAAGTATATATTAGAAAGAGGGCTAATGGATCGCCCATAACCATAGGGAATCTTGTAATTGAAAATAGGCCTGAAATTATATGTCAGAGCAACAGGCTGATACATGACATGAAAGCGATGGAGAGAAAGGAGGCATTTGAAGACGCCCTCTGTGTCGCTTATACAGGCAAGAAGAAGCAGGTGAGCATATCGGAACTTAAAAATTTCCGATTTGCTATTCCGAATCCGAGAACCAGTGCTACCGGAATTGCCTTTAAAAATTATTATGAGGAAAAGTGTGGTTATTATGGGGAATTAAAGGAAAATACAGCGATCTGTGACGTTCCTAACAGGGAAATTCCAAAAAAGCTCATCAATGGGGATGTGGACTATGGAATAATGTTAAAAAGCGAAGCGAACTACTGGAAATTCCGGCATTATTTTCCCGATGTTGTAAAGGAAAAATTTTCATGGCTTCTTCTGGAAAATGCCAGCCCAGCTGCAATAGATGTTTTCCACACAATAGAATCGGGGACTTTTAACGAATATTATGCCAGATATGGTTATATTACAGCTGACCGTGCAAAATCACCTGTATAGTTTTTCAGTAAAAATATTTTTATATTAGTTTAGGCTTAATCTAATGTATCGTGGTCTAATATGAAAGACAAAATGGAATTGCTCTGGAATAGCATTGTTAATTATTCTAAGAAAAATGGCTTTTCTCTATATTACTCCACTGATGTGGATATAGTTATAAGCTTTGAATGGGACAAACATATGGGTGGTGCATCTAAATTCCTGAAAAATGCGAAGGATAGTGGGATAAAATCTCTTGTGCTTTCTGTTAAACGCTTTGAGGATGAGGATATGGATTGCTCCACCATAGATTGCAATAAATACAGGAACAAAATAGCTGAAATTGATATTATGTACATATTTAACGATGTTGGCTATAAATATCATGATGAAGCTGACTGGTTCTCAGAACTTAACACATTCAACATAGACGACCTGCTGGAAGAGAATGAAGAAAAGAAGGTACTGCCGCTTACCCGGGAAGTTAATGAGAAATCCATCGATTCCCTGGTGCAGGACATGATTCAATATTTCAACAATGAATTTCCAGATAGCTCAAATTATGACATGGAAGAAAATATGAGGACTTTCTGGCTGTACAAGGGAATAAATTTTGATTTCCCCGTGGAAAACGATTTAAAATTAAAAATTGACAAGGTAAACCATGAGGCCCGCAGGAAGATAGAAAACAATAAAAAGTCTGAGGAAAGAGTGAAATTATTAAAATTAATACCTGCAGTTATAACCGAAACAAATGGGAATGAAAATGGAATTATAACACGTGAACAGCTTAAAAATTACTTATCTGACAAAGGCATAAAGGTACAGAACTCTAAAAATATAGATTATATGTATGAGCAGCTTCTAAAGCAACTCCGTATCCAAAATAAAAAATATTAATTTATGTATTGTCTGTTATAATACTTTAATCTGGATTTTCTACTGTATGTATCAAATTATATATAATTTCATTTTCAAATTGCAAATTTTTCTGAAAGAATTATACATAAAAGTATTAACACCGCAGAGTTTTGGATTGGAAAATATATCGTAATATTAACCGGTTTAATATGTATATTATACTCCCTCAAATTTGCCATTTAATTAGCCTTTAACAAGAAATTGCAAACATCTACCATTTTTCTTTATATATAAAGGTATAATTTGTAATTATCATGACTAATTAGTCCTTTAAGCAATTAGCAAGAATAAAGACAAAACATATATATTATTCTATTTGCTTAACATAATTAGTTAATTAGGTGAATTAAAATGGTATTGACAGAAGAAA
>JAKAAU010000105.1 GCA_021802165.1 Thermoplasmata archaeon | reverse complement strand
TTTGGCGTTTTTATCCACAACCGGGAAAGAATATATCTGTGAGAGGTTCATCATCAGGAGGGCCACCGACAGGGGTGTATCCTCCCAGCACGGAACAGATGTGTATTCCATGACATTTTTAACCTTTACCTTTCCATATCTTTCCTTTATCAGGTTCAGGAAGTTCTGTGGTGTAAGTATTCCTACAATTTCGTTATCGTCATTTACAACTGCAACGTGCCTTTTCTTCTGTGTGTAAAGCTGTATTGCTGCAGCCTCAACCGGGTCGTTCTGATTCACCGTTGGCGCCTTTCTCATTACCAGTGCAGTCTGGGTTTCATCTGGATTGTAAAATATATCCCTTCTGGTTATTATGCCCTGGTATTTGTTCTGGCTATTTTTTATAGGTATTCCTGTTACGTTGTTTTTAATAAGTATTTTTATAACCTCTGAAATAGAACTGGGAACTGTGTAGCACAGTGGATTCTTTGTCATAATGTCCGAAACTTTATAATCCATGCCAGTTAATGTATTCCTTATAAATAATTCTTTAGGTACATAAATTCTGAATAGATAGACAGAGCCATGTATTTATAATGTACGTGGAACGTAACACGTTATAACAAAATGATTTTATTGTATATGCAATTTCAGAATATGGAAAAATATTACGTTGAAGTCAAAGCATATCCTACAATAGGAATACTTCTGCTGGGCGGTGTATCTGACAGTGTAAAAAGGATCCCCAGGCACACCACAGCAGGAATAGCTTACACCGGGCTTAATGATGAAATATATGTTAAAACAGACCTCTATCTTTCCAATGAAAGGTCAGGAATAATCAACGGAAGGAAAATCCCGGAGGATTCCAGCAGGTCTCCGTTTATTGTCATAGACAAATATAAAAATGACATACTCAAGAGGCATCCTGAATACAGTGAGGTATCATTCATATCTGAGAATAAGAATGTTCTGAGCGGGAGCTCGGATGCCGGTGCTGCGGCAATAGGTGAATGCATAGAATCAATATTCGAGTACAACATAAATATATTCAATTTTGAAAACGACCTCCAGAAAATATCGGAAAGTGCCGGTAGAAGCCTTTATGGCGGGTTTACCATTAATCATGCAAATGGAAAGGAGTCACTTACAGACGAAATTCTGGGGCCGGAAGATTTCCAGGACTTTGTTATAGTAGGCTGCAAATTTTCAGATGAGAGGAAACCCTCAGACGTGATTCATGAGAATATTATAAATCATGAAAGGTACCAGGAAAGGGTAAAAAATTCCGAAATACGTGCAAAGGAGCTGGAGAAACTTGCAGACACTGGAGATATTAAGGGCATATTCGAGGCCGGGGAAAGAGATACTCTGGAATACCATTCTATGCTCCGTGAGGTTGGTGTCAATATAATTACTGAAGAGATGCAGAACTTTATAAATAAAATATCTGAACTTAAACAGGAATTCTGGAACTCATACATAGTTACCGGTGGGACAAACGTTTTCGTGGCAGTTGAAAAGGGAGATAAGGAAAAGGTAAGGGAAGCTGCAAAGGAATTTAACTGTGAACCTGTTTACCTCAAGGTTGCCGGAAAGCCAGATGTAATTTCCAAAAATTTCTGATTTTTAACTTTCTCCTTTGATTTTTCTGTACGCCTTTCTGTAAGGAAAGAATATCACCGCAAGGAAAGCTATGATTGAAAGAAATAACCCATCATAGGAGTACTCAGGCACATGTATGTAATATTCCCTCGGCCACTTTCCCTCCATTCTGAGTATATTCAGCTTTATCAATCCGATCCACGGGATGTAGCCATAGGCCTTACCTACTATATCTGTGAGGTTAACCGGCCTGATTCCCCATATGTTCTGATCTGATGCGTAGTATGCGTTATAGGTTTTGTTATAGTAGCCGGAATCCTCTGGAAGGCATGCGAGATTGTGGTCGCCAACCGTTATGAATCCAGAATCTCCGGTATATCCTGAAACATTTACAATAAGGTTCCTGTGTGCATAGCCTATGTTATCCAGCAGGATGGAATCCCCGTATATATGAATGTATGGCTGCCCGTGGTAACCCCTGATCTCCGGGGATGTGCCATTCCAGTAAAGATAGAACATTGCCCTGTGAATAGTAACAACCCCCAGTGCCGAATTATGGTATAATATTACATTTCCGAATTCACCGTATGTGGAATAATTAATTTCCCTGCCCTTTACATAGGTTGTTATATCATTTACACTGCTTACCTTCTTTACCATTACAACAGTGCCCTCATCTATCAATCCATACTGCCATTTATCTGAATGTTCCATGCTGTAGGATTCAACCACGCTGGCTGGTGGGAAAACACCGGAATATGCTGTTAGGGAAACAAGGATTGCAATAACCGCAATGATAAACGCCAGCGATGCAAAAAGGCTTTTCCTGTCATGGACGGCACTCTTCATCATTTGCAGATTGGGATGTCATATATAACTGTATTTTGGAATTCAGGAATAAAACCAAAACGGTTAATAAATTTCTATGATTATTATTTTATGATCAGGAGAAGGTATTACTTTCTTTCAATGCTAATATTCTCCATAGTCCTATCTATCATAGTGTCACTAAAATCAGTTGATTTTCTCCTTACATTCATGATCTACACGGCTATTTTCTTTATATTAGGAATTTCATTAACAGTTTTTCCCTTTGTATACTATAACCATTTCTCTGAGATGAAAATCCTGAATAAAATTCCCAAATATTCCCCAAATCAGGTTATCAATATAATGGATTCAAGAGAAAAATTCAATGTGGCAATCCACGATCAGGGCTTTGATACAATTCCCGGGCTCATAGTTGAACAATACATAGAGGCAAAGGCTGTGTTCCTCGGGCATTATCTGGAATTCTACCAGTACGCCTCACCCTGGGTTCTTTCGTACTTGCCATTCCTCAAAATAGACCTGACATACGTTTTGGGGGTATCGCAGGGAAAGAGGTCATATACTCTTGATACTCCGGGATTGCCATCCATTATAAAATCCAATTACTTCAGCATAATAACTGAAGGCCATGCATACAGATTGATAGTTGAGCAGCGGAGTACCGATGAATTCATTGATGCAATGTTGAGTGGCAGGAACGCATAACCAAAATCTTTAAATTCCATAATTAAATTAATGTGATTAATGGCAAAGGACAACCAGAATGAAAACTTCCAGTCAGGAGCAGGTTTAATACGTTATTTTAATGAAGAGGAAATAAAAGGTCCAGCCATAGATCCCAAACTGATAATATATATTGGAATAGCCATGGGTGTTATTGTAGAACTTGCCAAGGTATTCTGGCCAGTTTAATAGCCATAGTTAAAATTCCTGCAAATAGTTATGTGGAACCTTATATAATCTATTCGTTGTTTTGGCGTTTAGTTATTTTTCTAATATTATGATGCGATTAAATGGCATGCCACAGGATATATTCAGCTATTACAGGAGAATGCGATCAGAGGGTCCGGTGAGTTTCAACAGGGACTCAGGAGCCTGGGATGTTTTTGATTATGCAGATGTGCACTTTATTCTCATGCATAACGAAATATTCTCCTCAGACCCGTCATATTCTGGAAGAATGGCAGATGGTAGAAGGGGGCCCGGTGCAAGTTTCATTACCATGGATAACCCGGATCATAAGGATCTGAGGAATATTTCTGCCCCATTTTTCCTGCCTTCCAGCATTGAAAAATATTCAGAGCATATAGAGAAAATATCCTCTGATCTCATATCTAAACTGGAACCGGGTCAGGATTTTATATCCGGCTATGCCGTCGGGCTCCCTGTCAATGTTATCTCAGATCTCCTTGGCGTGCCTGAATCCGAGAGGGAAATGTTCAAGGCATGGTCTGATTACATTATCGGAAATCGCCGTGATGATGGATTTGATAAAATTAACAGGTACATGTATGCAAAGATGTCGGAAATCTTTTCACATAAAGATGGCGATGACATTATGTCTGTGATAAATCGTGGTTTATTTCACTCTACCCCTCTTACCGTGGAACAAAAAATTGGTTATGTCATGCTTTTGATAATCGGCGGCAATGAAACCACCACAAACCTGCTTGGCAATATGGTAAGGGCACTTTCAGAAAATCCCGGCATTCAGGAACTGGTAAGGGAGGACAAAGGATATTACAGAAATTTTATTGAGGAGACACTTAGATACTACTCCCCAATACAGTTCCTCCCCCACAGGTTCGCTGCACAGGATTACGTCCTCAACGGAAAGCAAATAAGAAAGGGGCATAGAATTTCAATATGGCTGGGTTCCGCCAACAGGGATGAAGGGCAGTTTGACAATCCTGAAGAGTTCATGATAGACAGGAGAAAGAATAACCATCTTGCCTTCGGCATGGGTGTCCATATGTGCCTGGGGGCCCCACTTGCAAGGCTTGAGGCAGAAATAGGGTTGAAAGACATACTGGAGAAATTTCCCAGAATAAATGTCAACAGGGAAAAATCAAAAATGCTTGATAATCCCATGGTTTATGGATTCAATGAACTGTACATGGATTAACGCTAAAATTAATTAACACAGTGTGCGGAAATATAAACCATGATAAAATACCAGATTTATGCCATAGAAATTAAATATAATTTCTCAATTATTATAAATGACTCCGTTTATTGACAGGAATCCAGGTTTTTCAGTAATTCATTTTCCAGAACTTATAGATGCCAGGGTTATATCACGGCCAAATAGATTTCTGGTGATGGCATCCGCTGACGGGAAAGAAATTCCTGTGCATATACATGATCCGGGCAGGCTCGAGGAGCTCATATATCCCGGAAACAGTATAAAGATAAGAAAAGCTCCTGGAAAGAAGACAATGTATTCCGTCACGTTCTGCAGGAACAATAATGTATGGACCTTCAACGATTCAAGATTTCACTCCAGCATAGCCGCACTCTTCATGAAAGAAGGATATAAAAAGGAGGTAACTGTGGGAGATAGCAGGATAGACTTTCAGTACGAACGCTCATTTATAGAAGTTAAATCAGCCACACTGGTCCAGGACGGGATTGCATTATTCCCGGATGCACCTACCATAAGGGGGAAAAAACACCTTGAAACCCTTATGCACCTGATCGATGAAGGCTACAGTTCATATGTCCTCTTTCTAATTTTCAATGAAAATGCCCGGTGCTTCAAACCCAATGAGTCAAGGGACCCTGCATTTTCAGGGGCATATTACAGGGCCATAGACCACGGTGTCAAATTCAGGTTTCTTGTGTTCTCCTCTATCAGGGGTTCTGTGAACTTTTCCCATATGGTGGAAGAATGCCATTAACACATTCAAATCAACAACCCTTATATTATGTATGACAATTAGTGCCTATGTCATCCAATGAAAATGCAGACAGAGAATTTATAATCGATTCTGCCAGCAGATTGCTGTCTATCGAGGCCATTTCTCCATTATCCGGTGGAGAAGGAGAATACAAGAAGGGCCAGGAATTAATAAAAATACTGAAAAGCCTCGGTTATAATGATTTAATGGAATACAGCATAAAGGACAGTTCGGGGCATACCAGGCCAAATATTGTTCTTCTGCTGGGCAATTTCCAGAAAACTTTATGGATTATATCACACCTGGATACTGTTCCGGTGGGAGATCTGAAACTCTGGAAGCATGAACCATTCAGGGCAACGGTAGATGGTGACAAAATATATGGGAGGGGATCAGAGGACAACGGGCAGGCAATATTCACAACCCTGCTGCTTTTAAAAAACCTTGATCAATCGAGGCTGAAAATTAACCTGGGAGTGGCATTTGTTTCTGATGAGGAAACAGGAAATGATTATGGAATAAAGCATTTAATCAGGG
>JAKAAU010000104.1 GCA_021802165.1 Thermoplasmata archaeon | reverse complement strand
TAAAATCAATATCAATATGATTTGCCATCAAATCAAATAAATTAAGTATTTATTAATTTTTCCTTAAATTATCCGGAGTACCATAAATATTGAATTTATATGAATATAGTTGGGACCAACAGATTTCACTATACTCCTTGATATGCATTCAATTATATATCCTATCTTTCTTGCCATATAAATTATATTAATTTCCCTAAAATCTATATTGTCTCTTGTTGCAAGGAAATGCATGGATATTTTCGTTCCACTTTTGGATCGAATCAGGGCTGCGCTAAGAAATGCCGGGCTGTTAAAGTTTCCCATGATTATATAATCCGCACTTATAAATGGAAGCACTGATCTGGAATCTCCTGTAAGTATTTCAACAGGATAATTTATCCTGTTTTCATGTATATTCTTAATTAAATAATCTATGGAGTCCTTATTGATATCACAGCATATCATTCTCGCCGGCATACTGTTTTTTATGACCGGCAATGAAAAATAACCTATTCCGCAAAACATATCTATTACTACCGAGCCCGTAAAATTCATGTAAAGCATTTTACTTCTTGTATTAATATTACCTGGAGAGAACATTACCTTCTCCAAATCTAAAACATAGGTAATTCCATATTCTATTACTCTTGTCTCTCCATCTCCATATAATCTTTTCAGAGATGGTTTTCTTTTCACGCCCCTGATTTTGCCCGTTTCGTAGTATATATTTTTTATTCCAGGTAAATCTAAAAATATTTTAGCAATCTTTACTGTAATTTTATTCTTGAAAATTAGAGAATTACCAAGTCTTACATATGATATATTCCCTGTATCAATCCCTTTCGCTGAAATTCTTCCTATGATCCTGTCAATATCACTTTTTCTCTCAAGGAAATCATGTACTTTCGTGGAGTTTGATCCTGATCTTAACGGTATATACACAACATCTCCAACCTGGTCTATCTGGAAATTATTATCAAGCAATCCCTGTACTCGCATCTTTTTAATAGTAGCGTCAGCTTCAAACTTATATACTACGATACAGGGTCTTATCATAAAGGTATATTGTTTAGGACAATTTAAGATTTTTAGAATATGCAGTATTCCGCCAGATCGTTATGAAATGGGTTAAGCATAAGTATTTTTCTGTAATTACTATGTATGACTTTAGACGCGGAATTAGTAGAAATTAAAAGTAATGCATTGAAAAACAATCCCTTAAAAGATCCAGAATACAGGAAAATACTTGTATTCCATCCGGACAAATTAGTACCTGGCGCACCACTATTAATTGAACTGGCAGGATTAAATGGAACTCCTAAATTAAATAACCGATTTTCCCAGGTTTTAAACAAAATGTATAGAAAAAATCTCCTTGAAAACTCTGTTATAATCAATCCGGATTTTTCCACAAAATATCATGTCAATCAGTATCTGAATTCACCAGCTGTCGGGAATTATGAAGATTTCATATTGGATGAAATCATCCCATTAATCTCTGAAAAATTTAAAACGGGGAAAGTAGGGCTATTCGGAAAATCATCTGGCGGTTTTGGCGCTTATACGCTGGCATCAAGGCATCCTGAAATTATCAGTGGTTTTGCTGACCATTTCGGGGACAGTGGTTTTGAATATGTCTATATACCTGATATTCCAGTTGCTTACCGTGAATTACACGGTAAATCTATTAATAATTATCTAAATGAGAAGGCAGAGAAAGAGGATTTAACCGATGATGAAATAAGGACACTGAATATAATAGGAATGTCGGCGTTCTATTCCTATAATGAGAAAACCAGCATTCCAGAACTTCCATTTGACACAGAATCTGGAATGTTCTATGAAGACATCTGGAAAAAATGGTCGGAACACGATCCGGTTAAAAATGTAGAATCAAAGGCTAAAAATCTCCGGAAACTGCACGCTATATACCTTGATGTAGGCATAAAGGATGAATACAGCCTATTTATGGGAATGCGCACCTTGCATGCAAAGTTGCAATCGCTTGATATAGATCACACTTACAAAGAATTCAATGGAGGGCATTTTTACAATACACCGCGTTACGAAGAATCATTACCCTTTCTTGCCAAAAAATTAAGTGAGTAAGTTTAGCATTTACTTTCATTATCCTCTTCAGGAATTCCAGTCAAAAACACCCCACTAAGGGATAAGAACTCACGGTTTAATGACATTAAAAAAATCCATGAAACATTTTTAGTTCAGTAGGACTTGATATACATATGGGATTATAAAATGATGCTATAAATTAAAATTAATTATAACCTTATAAATTTTATTTAAATTATATATAAAATCTAATCTTTTGAGACCCCGGCCATATTAGCTGCATAGTCTCCGATGTAGGGTATGCGTATATCAGTTCCAAGCGAACCTTTATAACCGACATAAAGTCCATAAATCCATATGAATATATCAATAATGTCACCCACGTAGAATAGAGGGAATAATGGTAGCAGAAGTATTGCAATTATGTAAAATACAATATCAACTACTATCATAACTATACCCAGAATTATAGCCTGAATTGCATGAAACCTTAATCGTTGATTTTTATCAGATGTAATATACACAAATATCCCGGTTAAAATTGGTATAAGATATGCGATCACATACATGATTGAATTTTCATTATTGTCTGACATAATACGTGATATGAAAAACGTATATAATTGTTATTTGGCAATTTGTCATACACCAAAATTAATTTTTTAACTAAATTCACTATTACTGAATTTTTCAGGGCATTTTTATAAAAATTTCTCATACAAAATTTTCATTCATTTCTATGTTATAATATTCTAATAGAAAAACAATTAACTAAAAATTCTAGAATATTTTTCCATATTTATCAATCATATTTTAGTAAGATATAATGATAAATAGATGCTTAAATTATTGGGATTAATAGCCATATTTTAAATTGCACCACGCCGGCAATTTTGGTATACAGAACGTTTATTAGGCAATAAAATACGGGGATTAAATATTTGTGGGATGATAACAAAAAGATAAATCCTTAAAACCGATGTAGAATAATGAAATCATCAAATTTATTTAAAGAGGCTGTGGAGATATTCCCTATGGGCGTAAATTCGCCTGTTAGATATTATAAGCCGGAACCCATAATGTTCTGGCAGGGTAGTGGTTCCAAGGTTATAGATATTAATGGACAGGAATATATAGATTATTCGCTGGGATTTGGCCCTATGATACTTGGCCATGCAAATCCAGAGGTTGGGTTCAAAATAAAGGAACAAGTTGATAAGGGAATACTATTCGGTTCCCTTACAGAAAACGAAATTAAACTTGGAAAAATAATAAAAGATTCAGTCAAATCTATTGACATGCTGCGCTTTACCAACTCAGGAACGGAAGCCACAATGCATGCCATAAGAGTTGCAAGAGGATTTACCGGGAAAAAATACATTCTGAAAATGGAGGGAGGATACCATGGTGCCCATGATTATGCACTGATAAAATCGGGAAGTGGGTCTATGACCTTCGGTGTTCCATCATCCTCTGGTGTCCCGGATGAAGTTTCCAGAACTGTTCTTGTAGGTCAGTACAACGATGCTGAAAGCATAGAAAAACTATTTCGAGAATATGGAAAGGAAATAGCTGCAGTAATAACAGAGCCTGTTCTCGGAAACATCGGTGTTGTTAATCCTAAAAGTGGTTTTCTAAAATTTCTCAGGGAAATAACGGAAAAATACTCATCACTTCTTATATTTGACGAGGTGATCACTGGGTATAGATTTGCCTTCAGTGGCTATCAGGATATAATAGGTATAAAACCCGATATTACCACCATGGGAAAAATAATCGGCGGAGGCGCACCTGTTGGAATGTTCGGTGGAAGGAAAGATATAATGGAGAAAATTGCACCTGCAGGAAACGTATATCAGGCTGGGACCTTTTCAGGAAATCCATTTACCATGGCAGCAGGAATGGCAACAATGGAGATACTTAGAAAGAAGGATTATTCATATATAAATGACTACGCTGCCAGACTTGAGAGGGAATTAAATTCAATGATTGGAGAATACGGTATAAATGCCGTGGTTAACAGGTGCTATTCAATGTTCCAAATATTCTTCAGCAGCAAAAATGTTATAGATTATAATACAGCAACAAAATCTGATACATCTAAATTCAATAAAATGTTCCATGATCTTCTTCAAAAAGGGATTTTCTTCCCGCCGAGCCAGTATGAAACAGAATTTATCAGTTTCGCCCACAGCGAAAAAGATTTCCAGACAACAGTAGATGCCATTTCCACGGTGTTAAAATGCCTGTAATACTGGGAACAAGAAACAGTGAACTTGCACTGATACAGGCAGAAAGCGTAAAAACTGCTCTGGAACTTGAAGGTCACGATGTAGAAATAAAAACATTTAGTTCAAAGGGCGATTCCAACAGAAATATTCCCCTGTACAGAATGTCTTCAACAGGGGTATTTGTGGATGAGCTCAACGAGAGAGTAGTTAATGGTGAAATAGACATTGCTGTCCACAGTGCAAAGGATATACCCTCCAGTATGCATGATTCCCTTGAAATAAGCGCAGTTTTGAAAAGAGAAGATTATAGGGATTTACTGATATCCAGAACCCCGCTGGAGAAGATGACAGCGGAAGATAAGCTCGGCACCTCCAGTATCAGAAGGATAAGGCAGGTAAAAACAGTGAATGCGAACGTGAAAATATCAGATATCAGAGGTAACATCGATACCAGAATATTCAAATATATGTCAGGAGACTATTCAGGGATAATTATGGCAAAGGCAGCATATAACAGAATGAAGCTTGATATTGAACATTTTGAGCTGTCCGAAGATCAGTTCCTGCCTGCCCCAAATCAGGGAATAATAGCTATCGTCAGCCGTAAGGGTTCCAGTAAATCAGATATTGCAAGAAGCATCAACGATACAAAAACATATAGTGATATGGAAAATGAAAGGTACCTGGTTAAAAAACTCAATTTAGGCTGTTCCAAGCCTGTAGGAATACTTTGTGAAAGTGGAATCATTAAAACCCGTTTTTACTCCCTGAAATCAGATGAATACATAGATCTGAATTTTAAAGTGCTGGATATGGAATCCATAACAGATAAAATTCGGGAGGCGATAGTCGGCTATGGGTATTTCTAGATATATTATCACAACAAGGCCCGAAGGCAAATTAAAGCCCGTGGATACCGAATGTATATCCGTTAAAAACGTGCCACTGACAAAAATCATAAGAACTGGTAGGCAGGAAGAAATAATTCAGGATATAATAAAAAATAAACCAAATACTGTTGTTCTTACAAGTTCCGTAGGGGCATCTGAATTCTTTAAATATTATTATAAATATACAGAAGATCCGGATATTATAGCTATAGGAAATAATACAGCAGATGAAATTAAAAAATATAGAGTCAATGTCTCTGTTCCCACTATCAGAAATTCTTACGGGGTTATAGCATTATTGAAAAAATACCTTAATTCCACAATAGCCCTATTCCGCAGCAGTGAATCCAACAATATTATTAATGACTGGCTTGAAAAAAACAATATTAATTTCAGAGAATACCACATATATAGCGTTGTAAAAATTGAAAGCAGTGAAATAAAAGACCTGTTTCTGGATACTAACTGTATAGGCATCCTTTTAACATCCTCTATGGAAGCAAGAATATTCCATGATATACTGAGCGGCATTGAAATAACTAAAAATATATATGCAATAGGAAACGTAACCGATGAGACACTTCGAAGTTATGGATATAATGTGTCATTTACTGGAAATTCTGATTTTGAATCAATAGTAAAATATATTGACTCTAAAAACTGTTAGTAGCGGGGAATGGATTTGAACCAT
>JAKAAU010000103.1 GCA_021802165.1 Thermoplasmata archaeon | reverse complement strand
AATCTTAATATCACATCTGAAAATGATTCGTCCTTATTTTTAGCATTTTTTAAATCAGAATATGCTTTATTAGAAAGAGATACCATTTTTACCATAAACTAGTATACGTATACTATATATTTATTTTTCGTATGATTCCCAATATTTACGGAATATTACACGGAACAATTATCGCTGGCTATCATCACCCATATGCAGATTATGCTGCATATATTCGTTTAAATAAAAAATCTTATATTTAAATTGAGGTTATATTTTTATGAGTTCTTCAAATAGTGTTGAAAATAAGGAGGATTTGCTCGAAATCTATTCTATCATGGTAAAGAGCAGAAAATATGAAGAGAAACTACGTGATGTGTATCTTGCTGATAAGAAACCACTTTTCAGCATAGCAGCAGGAAAGATTCCGGGAGAAATGCACCTCTCAGCTGGTCAGGAACCATCCGCAGCATGGATGTCTGTATTGCTCAGGGATGATGACTTTGTATACAGTACCCACAGACCACATCATACAGCAATAGCAAAAGGCGTTGACCTCAACAAAATGACAGCAGAGATAATGGGAAGGGAAGGAGGACTGAGCAAGGGAAAGGGAGGTCATATGCATATTTTTGATAGCAAGGTGCATTTTGCCTGTGCCGGAATTGTGGGTTCATCATTCCCTCCAGCCCTGGGTGCTGCCCTTGCCTTCAAACTTGATGGAAAAGATAGCATTGCAGTGGCCTTCGGCGGCGACGGTTCATTGAACCAGGGCATGTTCATGGAATCGCTAAACCTTGCATCACTGTGGAAACTTCCAGTTATATTTGTAATAGAAAACAATGACTGGGCAATATCGGTTGAAACCAGGGATTCAACTCCCCTGGAAAATGATGCCATCCGTGCAAATGGATTCGGGCTTCCCGGAGTGCATATAGCTAACAACGATCCGGTAAAGATGTATGAGGCTGCTGCAGAAGCTGTTGAACGTGCAAGAACGGGCAAAGGACCAACACTTATAAGCATAGATACTTACAGATACTACGGGCATTTCGAGGGGGATCCAGAAGTTTACAGGCCAAAGAACCAGGTAAAGGAACTTCTTGAAAAAGATCCAATAAAACTCATGGAAGCAGACCTGATCAAAAAAGGGATTCTGTCAAAGGAAGAAGATGAAAGAATCCAGAATTCCGCCAAAGAGGAAATATCCCAGGCATTTGCATATGCAGAGAATAGTACCATACCTGATGGAAAAGAAGCCTCTCAGGATGTGTATGCTCCCGTAAATTATTCCATAAATGCCGTGAGCAAGGGCAGAAAATTACCTATGTACATTGCAATATCTGAGGCAATATCCCAGGTGATGGAAAAAGATCAGAATGTTCTATACATGGGTGAGGACGTTGCAAAATACGGAGGAATATTTGGGGCCACCACCGGATTATTATCCAAGTTCGGCCCGGAAAGAATAAGGGATACACCTATAAGCGAATCTGCATTCATTGGTTCTGCAGCTGGACTTGCAGCAGCGGGAAAACGTCCCATAGTTGAATTAATGTTCTCCGATTTTGTCGGCGTTACCCTGGACCCCATCATGAATCAGATAGCGAAGAATCATTATATGTCCGGCGGCACTGTAAATATGCCGGTGGTAATAACAACGGCTGTAGGCGGAGGATACGGGGATGCAGCCCAGCATTCCCAGACTCTTTATTCACTCTTCGGCCATCTTCCCGGATTAAAAGTTGTTGTACCTTCCAACAGCTATGATGCGAAGGGTCTGATGATATCGGCAATTAGGGATAACAATCCGGTTGTCTATATGTTCCATAAAGGTTTACTCGGCCTTCCATGGATGCCCTATCCACAATCAACTGTAGTAGAGGTTCCGGAAGAGGAGTATACGGTACCTATAGGAAAGGCAAAGGTAGTGTTGGATGGAAAAGATATAACTATAGCTACCGTTGGCTCAACAGTGCATATGGCTGTTGAGGCAGCAGATGCCCTTAAGGCAGAGGGTATCAGCACCGAGGTGTTAGATTTAATAACTATAAAGCCACTGGATACCGAAACTGTTATAAAATCTGTTTTAAAAACCGGTGCCCTGCTTGCAGTAGATGAGGACTATGGTTCATTCGGCACCGCCTCTGAAATCATTTCAAAAGTAAGTCAGGGAATTTTCAGCAAATTGAAGACAGCACCTGTCAGCCTCACTTCTCCTGATACGCCCGTGCCGTACAGCCAGGGAATGGAAAAATACTCGCTTCCTGATAAAGACAAAATTGTTAATACTGTAAAGGAGATGCTTAAAAGATGATTGTAAAGGTACCGGAACTCTGGAAAGAAGAAGATCTCGGAAAGGCTATTGTAACACAGTGGTACGTTGCACCGGGTGATAAAATCAAGGAGGATACTCCTGTATGCCAGATAATGGCAGCCAAGGTTACCATAGAGGTTAATTCCCAGGTAAAAGGAACGGTTGTTAAATTGCTTCAGGTGGTCAATGCTGAAATTTCCCCTGGAGATGACCTGCTGGAAGTCAAAAATGATAAATAATAATTTACAATTTTATTTTCATCAACATTCAATATTATAATTTCTGCAACAAATCCGGATATCACATTGCTGGATAAAATTATTAACCTACCGGATTATACAACTCTATAATGCTGGAAAAAGGAATCTATGAAGAACTGATAAATTTATGGATCAAAGGCGAGATTGAAAACAATAAAAATGATAAAATCTCAACTGATAAGGTTGACTCTGAAAGTTCATCACGGCTTCTTTCTATATATGTAGCAGAGAAACTGGAAAACACACTGCAAATGATGAAGGATAATAATATCAATCTTTCATCTAGGGTAAAATTTGTAAACGAATTGCTTGAAAAAATTGACTCATATTCAGATATAAATCAGTGCAATCAAATTATAGACCCTCCAGAAATACTACTATCTGTTCTTAATAATTCCTCATCTGATAAAAATATAAAAAATATTATTCCCAGGCCTGCCACTTCCATAGCATACAGTTCTTTATTTACAGGATCAATTGCAGAGCCGAGACTTTACTCCGAGCTTAAGGCAGAGATAATCACATCAGATTCCATAAATATGCTTGTTTCTTTTATTAAATGGAGCGGCCTTCGCCTGATATGGAATGAACTAAAAACATTCACAGAGAAAGGCGGTCATCTCAGGGTTGTAACAACAACTTACATGGGAGCAACAGAAATAAAATCCATAGAGGAATTGTGCAAACTGAGCAACACGGAAATAAAAATATCTTACGACACAAAGAACACTAGATTACATGCAAAAACCTATATTTTTAGGAGGAAAACCGGATTCTCTACTGCCTATGTGGGTTCATCCAATCTGTCAAACGCAGCAATCTCTGGTGGTTTAGAGTGGAATGTTAAGGTTGCAGGAAAGGATATGCCTGAGATGCTTAACAAAATTCAGGAAACATTCGAGACTTACTGGCATTCTGACAGTTTTTCTGAATATAAAGAAAGTCAATCGGATGAACTGAGGAAGGCTTTAAATAGGGAAATCAGAAAGAACGGGGAACCTGAGTATATTTTTGATATAAAACCATACGATTATCAGTCTAAAATACTGGATGAACTGGATGCAGACCGCAGGCTCAGGGGAAATTACCGGAACCTTGTTGTTTCGGCAACCGGAACTGGGAAAACAGTGATATCTGCTTTTGATTATGCCAGATTTGCAAGACTGCATCCCGGAAAAAATAGATTATTATTCATCGCACACAGGGAGGAAATACTCAAGCAGAGCCTTCAGTGCTTCAGAAGCGTGCTCAGAGACTATAATTTCGGGGAAATGTATACCGGCAATTATAAGCCAGAATCCATGGAACATATATTCATGTCAGTCCAGACCTTTAATTCAATGAGACCTGATCTCACATTTGATGAGGATTATTATGATTTTATAATTATAGATGAGTTCCATCATGCCCCTGCTCGATCATACAGGCCAATTTTAAAACATTTCAAGCCCCAGATACTGCTGGGTCTCACTGCAACACCTGAAAGAATGGATGGAAAGGATATACTGAAATATTTTAATGATCATATTACCTCGGAAATTAGATTACCCGAAGCGATTGACCGAGGAATTTTGAGCCCATTTCAGTATTTCGGTGTAACTGATACCATGGATCTAACTGCTGTCACATGGAAAAAAGGAGGTTATGATCCCGTGGAACTGGAGAACCTTTATGCAAATAGTCGAAACAAATCTCTGGAGCGCGCAGCCCTTATTCGGGATGCAATTAGACGTTATATATCCAGTATCGATGATTTGAAATGTCTCGGGTTCTGTGTTTCAGTTGGCCATGCTCGGTACATGGCTGATTATTTTAATAAAAATGGTATAAGCGCCATAGCCCTTACAGGGAATTCACCAAGAGAGGAAAGAAACAATGCCCATAGCAGACTGCGAAAGGGAGAAATAAAGATAATTTTTGCTGTTGATATATACAATGAGGGAATAGATATCCCTGAAATTAATACCATACTTTTCCTGAGGCCAACGGAAAGCTTGACTGTTTTCATACAGCAGCTAGGCCGTGGCCTTAGATTATCAGAGGGTAAGGAATGCCTTACAGTCCTTGATTTTGTTGGCAGGTCCAATGCAAAATATAATTTTTCCGGGAAATTCCTTGCACTCATGCGTAAGCGTGCAATTTCCATAAAGGATGAAATAACATCAGGATTCATGGACCTACCCAGAGGATGCTATATCGAGCTGGAAAAACAGGCACAGGAGTACATTCTAGAAAATATTAAAAAATCCTATTCATCCAGAAATAGCCTGATTTCAAGAATAGAGGAGTTTAACAGTAACTCAGGTATTCCAGTAACACTCCAAAATTTTCTGGATTTTTATCATCTTACTCCCGGAGATATTTATATCCGAAATAATTTCTCCAGATTGTGCGTTTCAGCAGGGATAATGGAAGATTTCCATGAGGATATTGAAGAAACTATTACAAAGGCAATGAAAAGAATATGCCAGATAAATTCATATTCGTGGATCAAAACGATACTTGAAAAATTCATGATCCCTGCTGCTGTTTCCATGGACAGCCTCTCCCATGAAGAAATCAAAATGGCTGATATGTTCTATTATACGATCTGGAATATGCCGGTAGATCAATCAGGTTTCTCCGATCCCCTTGCTGCCCTGAATTCTCTTAAAAAATATCCGGTACTATACAGGGAATTAAAGGAACTTCTTGATTATCTGTTATCAAAAATTGATTTTATTGAAGGCATCCCATCAGAGGAATCAGTAGTACCTCTGAGGCTGTATAGCTCATATTCAAAAAATCAGGTACTGGCTGCAATGGGCGTTGAAAATCCATCTTCAGTGCGTGAAGGAGTCAAATATATCCCGAAAAAACATATAGATGTGCTGTTTGTAACATTGAATAAATCTGAAAAATATTTTTCATCAACAACTATGTACAATGATTATGCCATTGATCAAACAATGTTTCACTGGGAAACTCAGAGTACAGTTTCTCCCTCATCTCCAACTGCCAGAAGATATTTCGGCTCTCCGGATAATGGGAATACAGTTCTCCTATTTGTCAGGGAATTCAGGGAGAATCTCATGGGTGCATCACCGTATATATTTATGGGAAGTGTACGATATAAAAGCCACAGCGGAAGGAATCCTGTGAGCATAATCTGGGAACTGGAAAGACCAATACCTAAAAGATATCTGGAAACGATGAATAATATGCTCCCGGCATAATTGTATATACAGTGCTAAAACAGAATTAAGTATATTACCATAATTATAAGAGAAGGCATATGTAATTAACATAGAGATAAGGCATTTATAAGACTTGCTATGGCAGATGAGGAATACAGAGAAAAGTTAAATT
>JAKAAU010000102.1 GCA_021802165.1 Thermoplasmata archaeon | reverse complement strand
CGATCTATACTCAGCATCCCTGTGTATTATGGACTGTACACCTATTGGTGCCAGAATAAATGGAGAATCCTGTTTTTTTCCGAAAATTGTAACAGATTGGTTTCTTTCCTCAACGTTATGGAGATATCTAGGACGTATCCTGTAACGGGTAAATGCCCGGATATTCTCTGCCATTGTATCCTCACTTCCGGCAGCGCCCTCTATATACCCCCAGGGCCCATCCTTTAAAGCTTTTCTGGCTGCATTTCTCCAGTCATCAACAGATACTGGGAGGTCTGAATTTTCATCCATTCCTGTGTAAACCCTCAGCTGAAAATCAATACCGAACTGTGTCATGATTATCCTGCTTTATAATACAGGAAACCTATATAACATTTGGTCAGTGGCGCGGATAACTCCATCGGGTCAGAATAATTTACCATACTTCCTGGAAAGCTCATATTTCCATTCATCCCTTTCCAGGGTGCACGAAACACCGTATTTTCCACATATGCTTTTTATGTTATTATCCATGCTATTCCACCAGCGCTGATCAGACCTTATGTATCCTGTCCCTGCCATATATGGCAGGGTGCCGCTGAAATCCTGGAATGAATCGTATATAATCCTGATACGGTTTTCACCGCAGAATTCAACTATTTTTTCTATGCCATCGAGGTCATCGTTTACATTCTGTATCAGGGGGCCCAGGTACAGCCATGTGTTAATTCCACTGTGTGAGAGTTTTTTCAGTGCATCCAGCCGTTTTGCAGGTGCCGGGGCATATGGCTCTACCATTCTGGATACCTCCGGTTTTAAGGATGTTACAGTGATCCCCACATCCAGATTTTTTTTATTCTTTTCAAGTATTGCAATATCCTTCAGGACCATTGGAGATTTTGTCTGTATGGTTACATAAAAGCCGTTTCTGGAAAGTATTTCAATGGCTGCCGGGATAATTCTGTATTTCATTTCAATGTACTGATATGGATCGGTTATTGTGGAAATTCCCACCACTCCCTTCCTGTAGATTCTGGCCTCCCTCTCCAGGAGTTCTATGATATTGGGCCTTACAATAATCTTTGTTCCCCAGTTCTCCCGGACTGCATCGGGAGACATATCTATGGCATAGCAGTATCTGCATCCATGAAAACACCCTAGATATGGGTTGAAGGCGTAATCAAGCTCTTTCATGCCAGATTTTCCAAGGGCATGCCTCGCCTCAATTTCTATAACATTTTCATTCATATAAATCAGTAATTATCCAGATTTGATACGAGGTACTTCAGATTGTTTGATTTTGCCTTCCATGCCTTTATATCCACAGCCGTGAAATTGGAAACATATTTTACTGCATCGTTTACCGTATCAAACCTTTCAGGTTTTGACCTGAAGAGCTCCCGGACATTCTCACGCACGTACCAGACACCAACGGGAAGGTTGAATCCCGGGTATATCTCCCTCCAGAGCATTGCCGATCCTGTCCTTTTCATATTCCTGTATTTTTCTGCTACAGCAAGCCTTGAAGAATAGTAGCAGCCCCCTATTTCGGGGTATGTCTTCCTGCCGTGGTAACCCTCATAGTCCAGCTCTATTTCAACTGAACTGCCGAAGCTGTTCCATGTGCTTCCAGGGAACCATGATTCACCCCATTCAAACATCCACTGGCCCGGTGCAAGTATTGCAACAAAGAGATTTCCCCCTGTTTTGCGTATATATACCTCGAAGCTGTCAATTTCCTTATAGTCCTTTATTTCATCCACCAGCCTGTCCGATATGGCCTTATCGGTTGCAGTTATGGACCATCTTGTGGGCACTATCCTCCTTCTCTTTCCTGTTCCCAGCGAACCTGCACTGAGGGCCTTTGATATTCCATTGATTCCCATGCCCCGGTCGTAGAGGCTTATAACCCCATCTGTGGCCTTGAGATCGCTGTCATAATATAATTTCTCTATTCTGCTGTCTATATGGTAGTTTCCGAATTTTATGCTTTTCAGCGGAGATGATGGCCCCATGGGTGTAATATTCTCATCAAGGACAACGTTGTCCCTGAATGATTTTTCAACTGTCATTTCAACATCCACCGGCGTGGATGATAACGAGCTCACCTGTATTTCCTGCAGCCGGTAATCGGGATTTGATGCTGCATCCACAGAAACCTTTACACCTCCCCGGAGAAGCGACAATCTTCCAGATATAAAGTCATTGAGGTCCTGTGAAAGCCATTTTGATTCATCCTCCAGGTATCCAGTATCGCCGGAAAATGGAGGTGTTGAGGGATATATATTGATTTTAGGATATCCATATCTGCCCACAAAGAGTGAAGGGGGAGAAGACCCAGATATGGAGTTTCCCCTGAAAGTATAAACCTTTTTAACCCTGTCAACTATGGATACCGGGCAGTACGAGAGCCCGCATAGCATCTTTGCACCCCTGCATTTAACGCATAGAGAGGGGGGAATCCTGACCATTTTTCCAGGCATATATAACAAACCCAAAGGACTATATTAATTATTTCAAAAATATTGATTTTTATATACCAGATGGATCAATCTGATATGGATATTTCAACCACGCATTTGTTATCTCCATCCGGAAAGTTTTCCATGAGCTTGAAATCATCGCTCACTGTATCTGAAAACATTGATTTTTCCAGGGATCCGCATACCATGTCCTTATTGTTTTTTGCCAGTTCATAGAATACACAGTTGTGCCTGATAATTTTAACGGTATCCCCCTCAACCTCCATCTTTGCATAGTAGCCAAGGCGGTTGAGGATATTTACATACTCGCCTATCTTTTCAAGTTTTTCATCCCTTGTCAATGAGGCAAGGGCTATGCTGTCCGATGAAACTTCCTTTACCATGTCCTCTGCAATTTTCATCAATATACCGTTCAGCCTTACTGTGCCTATCTCATTTTCAACCTCCTTGAGAAGCATTGATGAGAAGTTTATGTACTGCTTGGGGAATATCTGCATGCCCTTCATTGTCAGCTTATAATATTTCTTCGGCCTTCCAGCCTTGGCCCTTACAAAGTATGATGAAACCAGGCTATGGTTTTCAAGATAGCTTAAATGCTCTTTCACAGCATTTTTATTTACCTTCATTATGCCGGAAAGCTGTTCAAGGGTTTTATCCTCGTACAGCAGTGAACTGAGTATAGTTGTTTTACTATTCCCAAGATAATCGTTAATTAACTCTTCCATGATACCACAATTATATATTATATTGTGATATTTATACTTATACGTATTTTAGTTACTATAGACATAATAAAATGTTTAAATACCTATTTGTAATGAATCTATAATGACAGAAACAGTACTTGAGATCAAAAACCTGAAGGCCGAGGTAGATGGCAAAGAAATATTGAAGGGAATCAACCTTACAGTCAATTCTGGCGAAATCCATGCACTAATGGGGCCCAACGGGGCAGGCAAAAGCACCCTGGGAGAGGTACTCATAGGCCATCCCAATTACACGGTCACCGATGGCAAAATTCTGATCAACGGAAAGGATATAACCCATGCAGCGCCTGAAGACCGTGCAAGGGCAGGTTTATTCCTGGCATTCCAGAATCCCATAACAGTGAGTGGTGTCAAAATTTCAACTTTTTTGAGGATGGCCTATAATAATTTATATCCCGATGAAAAAATGCCCTTAAAGGAATTCTTCAACATGGTAAAGGAAGTAATGAAGGATGTTGATATGGACGAATCCTTTATAACAAGGGCAATTAACGACGGTTTCTCCGGTGGTGAGAGAAAGCGCTTTGAGGTTCTCCAGATGGTTATACTCAGGCCAAAAATCGTTATACTTGATGAAATAGATTCTGGCCTTGATGTTGATGCACTGAAACTTGTATCAGCAGAGATAAAGAAAATGTACAACCAGAAGGTAGGATTCCTTATAATTACACATTATCAGAGAATATTGAAGGATATTATACCTGAATTCGTGCACGTACTGAAGGACGGAAAAATAGTAATGAATGGAGATAAAAACGTATCCGATAGAATAGAGGATGAGGGATACGACTGGATAAAGGAGTGATAAAAATGGTGGAAGACTACAATAAAGATGAGGAAATAGAAAAATTGACAGAAAGTCTGAAGCACAGCAAAAAGTCAGATTTCGAGTTTCATGATACAATAAATCCTGTGTATTCAACAGGTGCCGGGCTTACAAGAAAAACAGTGGAGGAAATATCAGATATAAAGCATGAGCCGGACTGGATGAGGAGGAGCAGGCTAAAAGCGCTGGAGATATTCCTTTCAAAGCCCATGCCCACTTGGGGGCCGGACCTGTCAGGAATAGACTTTGACAATCTTACATACTATTCAAAGCCCGGAGAAACCAAGGCAAAGAACTGGGATGAGGTTCCGGACAAGATAAAGGAAACATTCGATAAGCTGGGAATACCCCAGATGGAACAGAAATACCTTGCAGGATCTGTTGCACAGTATGACAGTGAAGGAGTTTACGGAAGCCTGAGAAAGGAATGGGAGGATAAGGGAGTTATATTCACTGACCTTGACACAGCAGTACAGGAGCACCCTGACCTTGTAAAGGATTACTACTGCAGGGCAATTCCCCCCAGTGACAATAAATTTGCAGCACTGAACGGTGCAGTATGGTCCGGTGGGTCTTTCCTGTATGTTCCCAAGAATGTTACAATAGACATGCCATTGCAGACATATTTCAGGATGAACGGTGAGCAGAGCGGACAGTTCGAACATACAATAGTTGTTGCAGATGAGGGTGCAAAGGTGCACTACATAGAAGGTTGCTTACCGGAAGATGAACTTGTTAGCCAGGGCGATAAATTCGTCAGGATAGATGAATTGCTTACAGACAATGAGGTAGTTTCAAACACAGGAAATAAAAGGAAAATTACAAGGAAATACGTACATCCCTACAATGGATTTATGTACAAAATCATACCACTATCCCCGGGAAATGCATTTAAGGCAACATCGGAACATCCTGTTCTCAGCATAAAGAAGGAGGAGGTCACATCAAGGATAAGAAACGGATATAATGAAATTTCAACCAAAAAATTAATGGAGGCTGAGCCCCAGTACAGAAGAACCGATGAATTGTCTGTGGGAGATTTCATTGTTTATGTATCGCCTGTGGCAACAGAGGACGATGATTCCATAAACGAATCTATGCTGAAGATTCTGGGACTATACATGGCAGAGGGCTCCATATCATTCAATAAAGCACTGAATGTGGATCAGATGACCTTTTCGTTCGGGAGGTCAGAAAAGGAAAAGGAGATTGCATATGATTTATACAATATAATAAAGGAATCCGGTGAACAGGTTAATATATTCATGGCAGGGAAGAAATACTATACAGTTTCAACATACTCGAAACCACTGATAAAATTCTGCCTGGAAAATGGAGGAAAATACGCGGATAAGAAGGCATTTTCGGATAAAATCATGAAACTCCCGGCAGAAAAGCAGAAACTGTTAATAGACTATTACCTGAAAGGAGATGGCAATATATATCTAAAAAAAGGCAAATCAAAAATGATCAGGGCAGCCACAGTGAGCAGGGCTCTTGCATTCCAGCTTCAGGAAATGCTTTCAAGGAACAATATATTTGCCAGCATAATGATCAGGCCTGCCTCCAGCGATGAAATCAGTGGCAGGGCTATTCAGAGAAAAGAACAGTACATAGTAGAATATACAGAAAATATAAAATTCAGCAGGGTAAGGCATAAGAACAACTATTACTATGTTCCTATAAAGAAGGTAGAACGTGAAGAATACAACGATATTGTATACAACCTTGAAGTTGAAACTGACGACTCATACCTGGTAAAGGGATTTGCAGTTCATAACTGCACGGCGCCGAAATACAATACAAGTTCATTGCATACAGCCATAGTAGAAATATACGCAAGGAAGAATTCTGATGTAAAGTACACAAGTGTACAGAACTGGTCAGAT
>JAKAAU010000101.1 GCA_021802165.1 Thermoplasmata archaeon | reverse complement strand
TATAACAAAGAATTGGCCGAAGGATGGAGGACGTTACATTACAATGCCAGTTGTGATAACCAAGGACCCTGATACAGGAACAAGAAATGTGGGAACATACAGGATGCAGGTATATGATGACGAAACTGCAGGCATGCACTGGCATATCCATAAGGGCGGTGCTGAGCATATGGACAGATATAAGCAGGAGGGCAAAATCATGGATGTTGCCGTTGCCATAGGTGTTGATCCATTAACCTTCTTTTCATCCATAGCACCCCTTCCCAATGGCATAGACGAATTTTCATTCAGGGGGATACTTGCTAAGAAGCACCTTGACCTCATAAAAGGAGAGACAGTAAATATTGAATATCCGAGAAGCTCACAGATAGTCCTGGAAGGCTACATAGATCCCAGTGAAACAAGAGTGGAAGGACCATTCGGTGATCATACTGGATATTACTCGCTTGAGGAGCAATTCCCGGTATTCCATATAAAAAAGATAGTCCAGAGGCTGAATCCGATTTATTCCACAACCATAGTTGGAAAGTTATGGCATGAGGATGTAAAAATCGGGAAGGCAATAGAGAGGATGTTTCTCCCGCTTATACAGATACAGATACCGGAAATTGTAGATATGAACATACCAGAAGAAACCGTTGTAAGTAATATGATCGTTGTATCAATAAGGAAAAGGTACCCCGGGCAGGCAAAAAAGGTTATGTTCGCCATTTGGGGAACTGGCCAGATGATGTTTACCAAAATAGTCGTTGTGGTCGATGATGATGTGGATGTACATGATATGAAGCAGGTCATGTGGGCGATGACCACAAGAATAGATCCTGTGAACGATGTTTTCATGGTTCCAAATACGCCAACTGATTCACTTGATCATCCCGCAAGGCTATTCAACCTGGGATCAAAAATGGGAATTGACGCCACCAGAAAATCCCCTGCAGAAAATTACAACAGGCCGTGGCCAGATACATTGTCCATGTCACCAGATATTGAGAAAAAGGCTGATGAAATAATAAAAAAAATGGAACAATCACAGAATTAGCTTGGAATTTTTGTAAAGCTCAGTGCTATGAATTCTCCTGATGTATTTATTTTCTTTTCATAACCGTCAAAATGGAGGGATTCAGCATATTTCTTTGATATTGAATGTTTTTTATGCAGTGACATAGGTGATTTGTAATTATCCTCCATGAATTCTATGATAAGGAAGGTTCCCCTATCAGAAAGCTTTGACAGTATATATGAAATACTGCTATCCCTGTTTTCCCAGTGATGGAATGATAGCGTTGTAAAGATTAGATCGAATTCCCTATCAAATGGTATCTCCCTGCTACTTCCCAGTTTGCATGTGGCTTTGATTCCTGCCTTTTCAAAATTTTTATTCTCCACCCTAACCATATATTCCGACGGATCAACTGTATAGAATTCTGCGTTTGGAAATTGCTTTGCCACCATTACTGAAAGTCTTCCAGGCCCTGCACCTATATCAAGCACAGATGCTGGAGACATATTTTTTATTTCCTGAATAGTAAAACTGTAAAGCTTTTTGAGCATGCGCCAGGCGAAAACGTCATAAAATGATGTTGTGAAGTACCCAAATTTTTCCTCACCATCAACATAATAGTCTTTCATACTATACAATATTAAATATTGATTATAAAGATGTTTATAATATACTTAATACATAAATTATATCTTCATAAATAATTTGTAGTGATCATTGAGATGATTTAGCTAAAAAATGGAAATACTTTTTGTTGAATCTAGTGCATGCTTAAATTATGTGTATGATTCCCATAAAGAGCTGGTATATTAAGAACAGTTTTATACATCCCATTATTGGAATTGAAAGCGATAAGCCCTGTGACATGGCGTAGAAACCAGTTTGTTTTCTATGTTCTTTCAACCGAGATTGCTTTATAAAATCAAACATGGAAATGCAGAGAAAAACTAAATTAGACATTCGTCATTAAAGTCTATGGATGCAGTAATCATGGCCGGTGGAAAAGGCTCCAGGATGGGAGATAATAAAAAAATGCTCCTGAAAATCAATAGTGAACCTGTATTATACAAAATTATTGCCTCACTGAAAGATTTAGGGTTCATAGTTAAGATTTGCATAAGCAAAGGCACAGAATTTCTATCTGATACAGAAGAGGTTGAGATCATAACCGGCACCGGCACCTATTCAGAAGATTTGAAATATTCACTAAAGCTATGCTCTATTCCTGCACTTGTTCTTCCCGGAGATGTAATATTTTCTGAAAAATTGCTCAAAAATTTTATTGAATTATCAGGCACAGTCAGTACAGACATAGCAACACTGAAGATAAATGGGGAACTCTCCGGAATATCAATGTTTTTTAAAAGACCAGAAAATGGAGAACTTTCCTATACCGATATAGAAATGCAGGATAATAGTTTCTTTAATCTGAATTATAAGGAAGATTATATCAAGGCACAGGAATATTTCAAACAATAGCAAAATTTTTTTAACATGTCTACATTGCTGTTATACTGGACTAGACCGGGGAGCCAGGCCCTCCCTGTGACCCGTGCCGAAATGCGGGGGCGACTGCCTGGCAAGGGCAACCAGGCCTTTGGCAGTCTCCATGGAATCGTAGAGTCTCTGTCCTTTTGGATTGGGGGGTTGCATATATAACTTCAAAGGAAGATATATATACAATTTACCGGGAAAACCCGCCAGGCCCGGAAGGGAACAACGGTATCCTGGACCATCGATGCTGAGAGGGTGCGGGGAGGAGAAGAAGTGGAGGACGCTACCAAAACACCTGGACTGAACCAGGCGTGTCCAGTATTATGATTATTATGTACAAAATTATTCAGGACCCTGTAAACGGGCCGATAAAAATAGATGGGGTATTCAATGAAATAGTTGATTCAGAATATTTTCAGAGGTTAAGGTATATCAAACAGCTGGGTTTATGCAATATAGTGTTTCCAGGAGCCAATCATACAAGATTCGAGCATTCGCTTGGCTCAATGTTTCTTGCAAAAGAACTCGTGGAGGCAGTGGGAATCAATAGTGATATTCCTGCCCTGGCTGCACTTTTGCATGATATCGGACATATGCCTTTTAGCCACGGGATAGAGGATGAGTTCCATAGCCTGTACAGTGTCGTTCATGAGGATATCACCAAAAAAATTATCACAGGATCAACCCCATATAATGATAGTACAGTACCTTATATACTTGAAAAGTACGGATACAATCCAGAGGATATTGCGGACGTTGCTACCGGTTCATCGAAACGATATCCATTGTTTTCTGAAATGATCAGCGGACCTCTGGATGTGGACGAGATAGATTATCTCAGAAGGGATGCACTTTTCTGCGGCGTAACAATGGGACAGATTGATTACAAAAGATTATTCAACACAGTCATGATAGATGAAAATAAGCTAATCGGGGTGGAAAAATCCATACCTACAATTGAATCTATTATAATAACGAGAATCCTGATGTTCAATACAGTTTATTTCCATAAAACATGCAGGATAGCACAGAAGATGCTCGGTTATGCATATATGGACATGGAAGGGAGAAGCATTGAGGATATCAAGCTAAATGATTTTGAATTCATGGAGAAAATTAAGAATAGAAATTCTTCCGTTATGCTTAAGCGCATAATAAATCGCCAACTGTATAAAGTGGCATACAGGGGTAGCTATAGCAGGGAAAGGGTAGCCGCCATAAAAAATCTTCTGGAAGAATTCAATGCCCATGACTATATAATTGATATAGTACCACCACTGTATTTTTCCGGGAAAGGCAGGATCAAGAATTATGCTACAGTGTATTACGGCGGTAAAAAGCAGGAAATCACAGAAGTATCCTCAATAGGAAGAGCACTTTCCGGCGAAATGGAAAACAGACAGATTCTTGTATCCTGTTCAGAAGGCATATATAGCAAAGTACAGAAAATTCTTGGGAAGTAGATGTAGTGTATAAAAATAGGTTGTAAACTTTAAAATAGATTAATTTTAAGTTATTTTATGGATTGGACTTTATCAGACTAAACATAGATGAAATATTGATTTGCTTACATTTCTGTTATAATGAATATTCAATGTTGGTATAAAAAGTATAAATAGTCATTATTACTATGTAGAACTAGTGAGTATGAATGAAACTTGAAAGGACCATAAATGAAAAAGGCCAAATCGTAATCCCTAAAGATATCAGAGTTAAGATGGGCTTAAAGAGAGGGACTGAAGTTGAATTGAATTTGGAAGATGGCAAAATAATAATAGAAGTCAAAAACAAACCAGAAGAGATAGTCAATGATTTTGCAAATGTACCGAAAAAGATACCAAATCTTAACTCAAGATCTATTAAAGATATACTTGATGAGGAATATGATTTACATAGATTCTAACGTCTTTATATACGCAGCGTTATCCCCAGATTCTGATGAGGATGCGATAAATTCTAAAAATATATTGAAGGCAATATTTGAGGGAAAAATATTAGCCTCGACGTCAACCCTGACCTGGGATGAAGTAGTGTGGGCGATCAAAAGGTTTGAAGACAGAGAAACTGCAATCATTGAGGGCAAAAAATTCCTTACATTCCCTAAACTCAAAATATTGAATGTGGGAGAAAAAGAATTGAGAACCGCTATCGATTTAATGAAAAAATATAGATTAGACCCACGAGATTCAATACACGTAGCCTGCTGTATAGAAAATGATATTGGCGAAATTGTTACCAACGATTCTGATTTTAATAACATAGTTGGAGTTAAAAGAATCCCGTTAAATAACGTTTTATAACCTAAACAAAAATTAATATTTAAAACATTTATATCACACAATGAAAAGTCTTTTAGATTGGTACAAAGAATTTCTGATTATCAGAGAAAATCTGGAAAAAACAGATACTGTCGACTTGTCAAAATTTAGTTTTATAGACACAGAACTTTTATTATTGGTTTTCCCATATTTAAGAGATAATATACCTTTAACGATACAAGATTCAAACAGTCCCGTAAAAAGTTATATAGACTTTATTACAGCCCATTATAATAGCTTGGAAGAAAACGAAAATTTTATGCCGGTAATAACTTTAAATGAAAATAATTATGACGATCTATTGGATCGGACATTTACCATTTTAAACTCAAAATTTGACATAAGAAATAAAAATGTGATTGGATACATAATAGGTGAATTATATACTAATATCAAAGATCATTCAAAATCAACGGAAAATTACATTGTGGTACAATATTATAAAAGATTAGGGCTTGAAATATCTGTCTATGATAATGGGATAGGAATACCGGGTAATTTTAAAGATCATTCGCTTCCATTCAAAAATGATTGCGAGGCCATAGAAAAGGCAATATTAGGAGAGTCAACAAAAAATTGTGGTAATATTGATCAAGCTGAGAGAGGCAGAGGATTACTATCCATAAACAATATAATGAAGAAAAGAAACGAAGATGAATTTATTATAATTTCAAACAAGGGTATATATCATTATTTAAATGGGAGCAAAAAGGTCTATGAATTACCTGAAAATTGATAGTGTAATTATCTTGCTGTAAATTTAAAATGACTCTTTGCAATATCATAATGAAGTGATCAAAATGACAAAGACAAAGAGTCAATTAATAAGTGTAGAAGAACTAATAAAGGTTTTCATAGAGGACAGGACAGAGGGCAAGAAAGGGTTCGTTACATGGTTCTTAAACAATGTAATGGAAGAGGAGGTAACTGAGCAGCTGAATGCAGAATCCTATGAGAGAACTGATGGAAGAAAAGGATTCAGGAATGGAACCAAGAAGAGGAAATTAAAGACTGTGGATGGAGAATTAACATTAGATAAGCCTGATATAAGGTCAGGATCATTTGAAACCACTGTATTTGATAAGTATTCAACTGTGGAAAAGGCACTGGACTCTGTAATAGTTGAGTCATATATCAATGGGGTATCAACCAGGTCTGTTAACAATATAATAAATAATCTAGGTGTAAATGTATCTCCT
>JAKAAU010000100.1 GCA_021802165.1 Thermoplasmata archaeon | reverse complement strand
TAGATTGGTGGGTAAACAGTGGATTAGAATTAAAATATACAGAAAAAGCAATTATGCATATATCAACAAACGGAGATATAGATAAATTAAAATGGTGGATAAATAGTGGATTAGAATTAAAATATACAATAGATGCTATTGATAATACAATATTTATAGAAATATTAGATTGGTGGAAAAATAGTGGATTAAAATTAAAATATACACATAAATTCCTTGATAATATTGCAAGATTTGGCTTCGTTGATGTATTTGATTGGTTTTTTAATAGTGGACTAAATTTAATATTTTCATCCAATATAAGTCAATGAAGATTATGGCCATTGGTACATGGGGGGCAGGGCTTGTTCCAAAAAAAAGAAATACATCCTTTTTGATTGATGATAGTACACTTCTGGACTGCGGCCCTCATACTGTGGAATATTTAATTAATCAGGGTATTAATCTTGAGGAAATCAAGAGAGTTTTAGTTACGCATCTTCATCTTGATCACGCCGGGGGTATTTCCGAATTAATCTGGCAGCGGGCCCTGCATGGCGTAGATACTGAGGTAAACATTGTGGGGCCTTCTGAAATTTCAAAAAGCATTTCTGGAATATTGAAATATTACCATACTCCGGCTTTCATGATGAGGGGGATTACATTTAATGAAAATGAGCCGGGATTACATATCATGCCTGGAAAGCATACTGTTGAAGAATATATGTACAGATTTAATGCCTCGGGGAAAACCGTGTTCTATTCGGGTGATACATCATACAATGATGCCGCAGTTAAACATGGAAGGAACTCTGACCTTTTTATACACGAGGCAACATATCAGGATGGGATGGAGAAAGAGGCAGAGAAATACGGGCATTCAACAGTTTCCGACGCCATACTTGCATTCAGGGCCAGCAGGTCCAGAATTTTCATGCCAACACATATGTCCAGCGAATCACTTAAGCAGGTTTTATCTATTCATAGCAATAATTTTATTGTGCCTGTGGAAGGCGAGGTGTATAATATATGATTGCGAAAAAAGTGGCATTTTTTGTCAATCCCCTGGCTGGTTACGGTGGAATCAGGAACAACAAAGGTTCAGACAATTTGTCATTAAAAAACATGGGCGACTCTGTGTCAGTTAAGCGTGCCGTTGAATTTCTTAAAGGAGTCAACAGTAATGGCATTGAATTCATAGTGCCTTCCGGCCCGATGGGTTCGATGGAGATGGAGCAGGCCGGGATAACCTGCAGCATTTCCTATTATCCTGGGGAGCCATCATCCAGGGAGGATACCATTAATTTTATTCATTCTGCAGTAGATACAGACCTCATATGTTTTGTAGGTGGTGATGGAACTGCCAGGGATGTGCTTACTGCAGGCTCTGACCTGCCAGTTCTTGGGATTCCCTCAGGTGTAAAAATGTACAGCTCTGTATTTGCAATGAATATAAGGAATGCCATCGAAGTTTTCAACAGGGTATGCAGTGAGGATATTAGATATATAAGGGCTGAAGTGGATGATATCAATGAAGAGAAATACCGATCAGGCATACTGCAGGTAAAAAAATTTGGTGAATTACTGGTTCCTGATACTGATGGCGTGGTAATTTCATCCAAGGCAGAGTATCCAGAATCATCAGTATTTGATATTGCAGAATACCTTATGGATAATATGGATTCGGAAACATATTATATAATTGGCCCGGGAAGTACCTGCAAGGCGCTGTTAAATTCCATGGGCATGCATACAAATATGCTGGGCTTTGACGTTATTAAAGGTAAACAATTAATATCAACAGATATAGGAGAAGACCAGATTTATCATTTCGTGTCAACTGGCAGGGCTAAAATAATAATATCAATTATCGGTGGGCAGGGTTTTCTTCTGGGCCGAGGAAATCAGCAAATATCACACAGAATTTTGGCGTTAACAGGTTTTGAAAATATATGTGTTATATCTTCCCGTGAAAAGATAGCAGACCTGCATTGGCTATCCATAGACATCAATACAGACAATATTGTAGTCCCAAAATTCATAAGGGTTCTTATTGGTTACGGACAGTATAGAATGATGAAAATTAAGGAATAACCATATCTATTACAAACCGGATTACAAATTTATTAAATTATTATTTACGCATATATCAAATAAAACAGACCGCAATATTTTATATCTTAAGTTTTAATTCCCTATGGTGCAAAAGGGAAAGACGCTTGCAGGCCTCTCAAGGTATGCAAAAAAATCACCAAAATGGTACTATTTTGTGGTACCACTATTCATAATATTCATTATAGATTATTTTATACTAGGGCATATTAAGAATCTATTTGTCATACTGATAATACCGTTTTTTATCCTGATTATAGTGGATTTTACATCAATAAGATTGACGAATAAAAGATTTAATTTTAACCGTATAGCCTATATGGATTTTATTTCCATAGGAATGGCAACATTATTCTTCTGGGCGGGTGTGCTACTAAAACCGTTTATTTCAATGCCATATTATTATATTCTTGCACTGGCAACAGCATTTCCGGCTTTCCTGAGATTCCTTGTCCTTTACATATATTACCCGGCAAATATGGGAATGGCTACTGTATTTTCTGCAAATTATACTTTTTCATATATTGCATCATCGCTGATCTTTTACTATATATCCACAGTAGCCCTGAAATTTGTTGTACCCCTCATTGTGGCTACCCTAGTTTACATTTTATTCTCATATCTGTTCTTAAAATTAACCACACTAAAATTCACCAAAAAATACAGATCAAAACCATCTGAGCTTATAGAGTTCTTCCTTAACAGGGATACAGATGGTGAAATAGGAGAGAGGTTCTTTAATCATGTTTACAACAGGAAGAGGCGTGTACCTGTTGTAACCGCTAATATAAAAACTGGAAACAAGGATCTTGTAACACTGGTGTTTCCATTCGTGCATCCCGGCCCTTTCGGGAATTTGTGCACCAGCAATCTTCCATTGAAACTTGCAAATGAATTGAAAAGGGATAATATAATGGTTTTCCATACGGCAACAACAAACAGCAATAACTGCAGCGGAAAAGATGATATAAAAAATATAGCTGATTCAATAAAAAGGTCGCTAGAAAAAATGGAATATGCAGATTATGTTTCAGACTTCGTTAAATTCAACGTTGACGGTTATGATGTATCTCTCCAGAAATTCGGGAATTCAGGATTTTCAGCCGTTATACCGTACGGCAGGCCCTTTGACGATATCTCACTGGAATCCGGTTTGAAGGTAATGGAAGTCCTTCAGAAAAATGGGGCCAGCCATTTTGCACTTCTTGATGCCCAGAACAGTTTCACAAAGGATGCAGAGGAACTCCATAACTGTGATATGCTCATAGATCCTCTGATAAAAAACTTCAATCTGGCACAATCCGAATATCCTGCTTTTATCGGCTATGGAAGGAATTACCAGAAAATCGATGGCCTGGCATCCATGGGTGTCCAGGTTCTGGTCTTAAAGATAAGGGACTATTACAACGCTATAGTCCTTACAGATTCAAACAACATCAGCAGGGATATAATAAAGCTTGCAAGGGCAGGTTCAGATCCACGGGTGAAGAATATGGACATATATACAACGGATAACCATGTTGTCAACGTTGGGCAGCTTGACATAAACCCCCTGGGAATGCACTGTGATCCAGAATCTGTTGCGAATCTCATAAATAAAACTGTTCTTGGAGCAATTGACAATGCTGCTCCAGCATCGGTGGGGATGTATACAGAATATGTAAATGTAACAATGGGTGAGGAAAATGCATTCCATAACCTAATTCAGACAGTTCTCGCATCTCTGCGCACGGCAAAATATTCCATAGGGTTCGTTCTTCTCATATCCATGCTTATCTCGGTGGTCTCATTCAGGTATCTTGTTCTGCACCTATAATTTCTTCCCTGCCATCATCAGGTCAAGTATAACAAATGCAGTTAGTGTCTGTATAACAGGAACGGCCCTGAATGATATGAAAGGATCATGCCTTCCAGTAACCCTTACCTCTGATGGCTCCATTGTTGTTATGTTAACACTTTTCTGTGGTATCCTTATTGAGGACGTGGGTTTCATTGCCACGCTGAATTCAACAGGCATACCATCCGTAATTCCGCCAAGAATGCCTCCAGAATTATTTGTCCTTGTCATAATCTTTTTCCCATCAGTATAAAATTCGTCGTTTGCCTCAGAACCCATCATGCTCCCGAGGTTAAATCCTGCACCGAATTCCACGCCCTTTAGCCCCGGTATAGAAAACATGGCTCTGGATATCTCACTTTCCACTGAATTGAAAAACGGCTCGCCCACTCCCGGAGGAACATTATATACGGATGTTTTGATTATGCTTCCTAGGCTATCGCCCTCTTTTATTATTTTTAGTATCTTGTTGTAAAGCAATTCATCCATGCCCCTATCCGGCATCCTGGTTCTGTATCCATATACGTCTTCCGGTCCCGAAGGAGGTTCTGATTTCATTGAGATGTCTCCAGCAGATTTAATGTAGGTTACAATTTTTATTCCATAGCCATCCAGTATGCTCATGGCAAGTGCCCCTGCAGCAACAAGGGGAAGCGTCATCCTTCCTGAGAAAAAACCACCGCCCTCATAGTTCCTGAAATCACCATACTTGTAAAACATTGTCAAGTCCGCATGTCCCGGCCTCGGGTTATTTTTCAGTTCGTCGTAATGTTTATCGATATAGTCCTTATTTTTAAATAGGAAGGTAAAAGGAGACCCGTCAGAAAATCCATCTCTGGACCCTGCAATAATTTCTATGGCATCCTCCTCATTTCTCTGCGTGGTAATGAGACTCTGCCCGGGCCTTCTCCTGTCGAGCCATTTCTGGATATATTCTTTGTTGATTTCAGTCCCGGCGGGCAGCCCATCCACCGTACCGCCTATGTACGGTCCGTGTGATGATCCGAAAACTGTGAGCCTTATTTCATTGCCTAGTGAAAACATCAATTATAATGTGATGATAATTTATTAATATTTTTATATTACAATGTAATGACTAATTATAGCTCCGTGGTGTAGTGGCCAAGCATTACTGGCTCTGGACCAGCAGACGGCAGTTCGAATCTGCCCGGAGCTACTGAAGTTAAAAACAAATAATTTAATTAAATAGTGCTAAATTTACTTCCATGGAAGATGAACTTTTACTTGAATACTGTGAATTGGTAGAAAAAAAATTGCCTGTGGACCATAAGTTCTTTCTTTATGAATCGCAGATAAAAATTGTGCAGTCTTTTCTCGGGCTGGCCATATCAGAGGCAAGGAATATAGAGAAAATCAGGGAGATGCTGGATATACTGGACACCCTGAATGAAAATATCTACGATAATGATACGGTTCTCCCTGACAATGTTAGAAAATCCCTGAGAAGGGAAGCAAAGGAGTGGGTTGACATAGAACAGAAAATGGATAGTGGCGATAAATATACCGCATACCTTATTCTTGCCGCGTCAAATCTGAGAATAGCATTATCATATCTGGTTTCCCTGAGAGAGGATGCTGATTTCTCAGGTCATATAGGAGAATATCCTGTAGAATATATGCAAAAATTGATAAATATGATAAATAATGAAGCTGTGGGAAATGTTTTACTTTAATTTTTCAATGTCTGCAGAGGCTATATAATCTTTATAGGTTATCGGCTCTGCCACATATCTGTATAATGATGTATTTTCCTTATAGTAATCCAGCTGCAGCATATAGAACTGCTCTTTTGTCAGGACTCCCCTTTTTTCAAGCGATCCAATGAAAGGTTTGAATATTGTGGATGTCACCTCTTTTACCGGCTGCATTCCCAGTTTGGCCCGGATTACATTGAACATATCCGCAAAGGAAACCCTCTCCCTTGTGCATACATCTATTACCCCTGACCTCTCCATGGAATTCTTAATTACAGTTATTACATCATTGATATGCACCGGTGCCATATTTCCACTTCTTGGAAGATAGGGAACACGGCCCTTTGCAGCGTTTATTAGCATTTTTGTAAATTTATCACCTGGACCGAACATTGTTGATGGCCTTATTATAAGTGAAGTTTTGATCAGGCTTGCATTGTCCTCAGCCAGCCTTTTGTATCTGAAA
>JAKAAU010000099.1 GCA_021802165.1 Thermoplasmata archaeon | reverse complement strand
GAAAATTTAGGAATGGCCATGGTATAATAGGCTCGGCCGCATCATTGGCATGGCCTGAGGATCGCTATACATACGAGTTGCTCGATTACAGATACCCACATTATGATGATATTGATCATGATGAAAAAATGGAGATAAGTAAACTCCCTGAAAAATACGCTTCAACTTTCAATAATATAGATTTTCAGAATAAATATCCTGCCATATTCCCGAAACCGAAAACTCCGGTGATATTCGGAGTCAGGGGCATAGTAAAAAATGATCTGATAAATATTTATGAAGAAATACAGAAGAACCATAAAATAGAGGATGAAGGATATATAATATATAAAACAAACCAGGGTACTGACGATCATATTATATGTGATCCAAATTATCTTTCTGACATGGGTTCATATGCGGTAACAGGCGTGATTTCGGGAAACCCCTATACTATAGAGGGCGGACATTCCTTTACCAGTTTAAATTATAAAAATATGGAGTTCAGACTTGCCGCCTTTGAACCTACCAAGGAATTCAGAAAAATATTACTTTCACTGGTGCCGGGCGATATTGTAACTGCTTATGGATCGTATCAGAAAGGTACGATCAAACTGGAAAAAATTAAACTGGTGAAAAAAGCTCCTGTATATATAAAGGAAGTTCCTGTATGCTCGGTGTGCCATGTAAAGACCAAATCAAAAGGAAAGATGGATTTCAGATGTCCTTCATGCCATAGAAGATATAAGAATCCAGTATATGTAGAAAAATATCGTGAAATAAATGAAGGATTCTATGAGGTGCCGGTTATAGCCAGAAGGCACCTGTCAATGCCAATTAAACTGGCGGGCTATTTTTATGGAAATGGCAATCAAAGTGGGGTTATATAGCTTGATTTGTATAACAGGAATACCGGGAACAGGAAAAAGTACATTATGCAAAATGCTGAATGAACATGGATTTAGATGCACAGGGCTAAATCATATTGCCAGATCCGCAGGTGTAAATAACGAGGATATTGTTGATATAGATGGACTATCCAATATACATATTGACTTTGATATTGTGGAATCCCATTATTCACATTTGCTTAACTGCAATCACGTAATTATTCTTGTAGATGACAATGAAACCTTGATAAAGCGAATGGAAGAAAGAGGATATTCCATTGAAAAAATAAATGAAAATCTTGATGCACAGATGGCGGATATTATTTATTATGAAGCACTGGATAGACTCCCAGCAAACAGGATACATATTATAAATGAACGATCAAGGAATATTGGGGATATCTACAACGAGGTAATTCATATAATATCAAGGATTAATAATAGCAAATAAATATTTTTCCTGCAGGTATTAAAGCCTCATGATAAAATTAATTAAGACATGAGCTTTTATCAATACATGTACAAATGTGCTGAAATAAAAAGTATAAATATACGTTATATGGATGATACAGATAGGGAATTAACACCAGAGGAAATCAGTGATGTATGCAATAAAGCAAATGAGAGTAATGATTCCATAGAAAGGTTATTGAATAAAAACGAACCGAAGGCTATTAGATATGTGCAGATAAATCTCGGGAAGTATAAAACATTGATGAACAATGAGGGAACCGTTCTCAAGCCGATGCCCCCGTATTAAAAAGTTATTATAGAAAAATTTGAAAAAATAATAAGTCAGTGAAATAATTTAAATACAAACGACTGTTTTACCCTTAATGGTACATGTAATAAGCACGATTAATTTAAAGGGTGGTGTAGGCAAAACCCAGACAACAATAGCTGTTTCTGAAATGCTGGCTGCTAATTATGGTAAAAAAGTACTGATCATTGATCTAGACCCACAGACAAATGCAACCGTTTCACTTATGGATGAATCCAAATGGCTAAATATGGATAAAAAGGGAAATACTATTTTCCAGCTTTTCAGTGATAAGGTTTACGGCACAGAGCTCTTTAATCTGGAAGCTTCAATTGTTAAAAACGTATCCAATGTGAATTCAGGTATCAAGAATCTAGATCTTCTACCATCCAGTCTAAGGCTCATAGACATACAGGATAAACTACCGCTTGTATCTAATTCCGGGTATTTTGTAAAGACTCCCATTACAGTATTGAAGGAGTCATTAAGCAAGGTTATTGAAAATTATGATTATGTTATGATAGACTGCCCCCCGAATCTTGGATTAATCACACTATCCGGCATATATATTTCCGATTATTATTTAATTCCTACAGTACCGGATATACTTTCTACCTATGGAATCCCGCAGATACTGGCCAGAATAGACGCTTTTAAAAAGGATGCAGGAATTGCAATAAAACCCCTGGGAATCATAATATCCATGTACAGATCAAATAATAGATTGCACGATTCAATAATAGATTCACTGAAATACCGGGAAAGAAAGGGAGACTACCCAAGAATTCTCACACCATACATACCATTGAGTGTCAGGGTTTCCGAGGCGGCAGAGTATCAGACCGAAGTGAGCACGCTGGGGCAGAAATATGGATATGATCTTACAGAAAAATATAATAATCTGGTGAAGGAGATCATGAAATATGTTGAGTAAAACTAAATCTAATAATCTTTCGGAAATCCTGAGGTATATAGCAGATCGTCTTGAAAGCGATCCTGCCCTCATTGATAAGATTCATATAGATATAAGGCTCGACGAGAAAAAGAAACCGGCAAAGAGGATAAAAATAACTGAATACGGAAATGATGAAGAACTATATAAAACCCTTAAAAGTAAAAACATAGCAACCTTAAAATCCTTTATAAGGGATAACAGACTGGGAAGAGATAGTAGTATAGCGAAATTAAAAACCAAATCAGAGCTTCTAGATTATATTAAAAAAAGGCTAGAAGAGAGGAACCATAAAGGTGATTCATTTATAGATAGGAAATAATAACTTCCTGTTTATTTTACTGGTGAAACAGAATTTTTTATAGTAATAGAAATTATTATATTCTTTACTTGGATAAATATGAATATGTTTGAATCTTCACGATCATACTTTTTAAAAACAGACCATATCATTGTACCCATGTTCAAGGGAACAAATTCTAGAAAGGCTCTAAAAATATCATATGATATATCAAAAAATGCAGGGTCTGAAATTACTGCTATCACAATACGGGAAAAAAAGGAAAATGTTGGTGCATACAGTCGATTGAATCTTGTAGCTTCAGCCTATAATGAGGGAAAAAAGGCGGGTATAAAAGTTGTTCCAAAGATTCAGACATTTGAGGATATAAAAAAGGGAATAGTAATCGAAACCTCTGGACATTATTACGATCTTTTATTCCTGTCTACAAGAAAAAGGTCGCTTCTTTCAAGTTCCATATTCGGGAATATAGGTGATTATATACTTAAGAATTCCACAATACCCAGTGCAATACTGAGCTCCAGTGACCTGGATCGATCCTATAATAATATACTGATTCCCCTGGCTGAATCAATAAATACCAGAGCTGCTGTATTCTTTGCCATGTTAATAGCAAGAACCTACGGTTCTCATGTAACAATTTATGATTTGAGAAAATATGACAGGACACCGACACATGGCTTTAAAATGCTCATGAACAATCCCGGCATGCTCTCTGAAAATAAACTTGACATTACCATTATAAAATCCGGTGAACATAGTGGTATCAAGGAAGAAATAGGCAGTTATATCAGAACGGAGAGTCCAGATTGTATAGTTGTGGGGACCAGAAAATCCCAGAATTATAGAATGACATCAGATATTAAACTTCTCATCAAGGATCCTGACACAGATGCAATTCTTATCAAAAAATAGCTGAACAAATATTTTATAATCGGTGGCAATCAATTAAAATGAATTATGAAAATGAAAGGAATATTGTTTTAAATGCCTGCAGGGAAATGGTTAAAGGAAATTTAACTGTGGGTTCCTGGGGCAATATCAGTATTAAATGCCATGATGGGAATATCGCAATTACACCCAGTGGTACAAATTATGAGAAGAGTAAACCGGAAGACATGGTAATAACTGATATAAATGGTAGCGTAATCGAAGGAAAACTTGCTCCATCCAGTGAGAGATTGATGCATTATGCCATCTATAAGAAACGGCCGGATGTCAATGCAATAGTACACACACATTCTGTATATTCATCGGTGCTATCTGTAACAGATGATAAAATACCTCCTATAACTGAGGACACTGCAATGATTCTGGGAAACGGTGTTAATGTTTCAGAATATGCAATTACAGGTACACAGGAACTAGCAGATAAAGTAGTAAAAGGTCTTGATACAAACAATGCAACAATAATGAAAAATCACGGGGCTGTAACCGTTGGTAGTGATATGGAACGTGCGGTTATAGCAGCCCAGGTTCTGGAAAAATCTGCTCATATTTTCATCCTCGCTAAACTATGTGGGAAGGTTAATGTACTGCCGGAAAAAGATGTTAAGGAATTGAGAAACATGTCAGAAGGTTATCTTAATCAGTGGAAAAACTGGAAATAACTATGGTGGTCCATGGAAATTTAACGATTCTTGATAGTAATATCCTTAAGAAGAAAACTGTTTATAATATCTCATTATATTTTTAAATAAGGTGAGAAAATTCAACGTTTCAGAATTGTTCTTATTCAAGATATGTCCGCTAGCTCTGGAATTGTTGCTATAGAGATTCAATAATTATTCATATTAAGAAGTATAACCGGTGGGGATATCATGTCAGTTCCTTTGCCATGTATGGCCCTAATCTTTCATATCCATACTTTCTAAAATAATTTCTTACGCCTATACCGCTTATAACAATAATTCTCTTTTTATCGTATTCTTCCAGGGATATCTTTTCTGCTTCCTCAAGAAGTTTTTTGCCAAAACCATGATGCTGCCAGTTTTCTGATGATTCCTCACCTATTGGTACGATATTTCCCATTACCTTTATTTCCCTGATAACTGAGGAACCCATAATTTCCTTCCTGTGTGCAAATTCCGATGGCATTCTCAATCTCAGATATCCTATTATATCTTTTTTGGAATTTTCATAGGAAAGAAATATTTCATCCCCATCCGCTGCCCTGTAATTTCTTCTTATTAGGGAGTAATCGTTATGGAATGAATCCTTTGTAATACCCACTTCCCGACTTCTGATTTCCATGGTTTTTATTCCTCTATTTCTCAACTCATTATCAACAAGGTTGTGCAAATCACTTCTTTTAACCCCGGCATCTATAAAATTCACAGGGATATCTCTCTGCATTCTCATAACTCTGACCCATGGTGGCATATTTTTCATGAAATATGTTGCCATCTGTACAACTTTTTGAGTGTCATACGGCATGTACTTTCCTGCTTTCCAGTACATATACAGTGCTGTATTTTTAACAACCAGTGTGGGATATATTTTGAGCATATCTGGTCTGAATCTATCATCATTCATCGCCATATCAAAGCTTTTTATATCTTCTTTATAGGAAGAACCGTACATACCTGGCATTAAATGATAGAGCATTTTAAATCCTGCGTCTCTTGCCATTTGTGTGGACCTGACTATTTCTTCAATTCCGTGGCCCCTTCTGTTAAGACGCAATATTGCATCGTTTAGTACCTGTATGCCCAGCTCAACCTTTGTTGTGCCGTATGAAAGGGCTTCATCTATTTCTCTCTCATTGAACCAGTCTGGCTTAGTTTCAATGGTCATTCCTATGCATCTTCTTGAGGAAGTTTCGTTTTCCATTATGGATTCCTGCAGGCTATTTGACACATTCTTATTCATCCCGTCAAGGCATCCTTTAACAAAGGTTTCCTGATACATCTGGCTTCTTGCGGTGAATGTCCCACCCATCACAATAAGATCGACCTTGCTTGTATCATGCCCAATCGTTTCCAGCTGCTTTAATCTATTGAATGTAATATTATAAGAATCGTAATAGTTATTTTTACCCCTGAGGGCAGATGGTTCGTAGCCTGTATACGATTGTGGAGAATTTGAATCAATACCTCCCGGGCAGAATATACATTTCCCGTGAGGGCATGCCTCCGGTGAGGTCATAGCCGCTACCACGGCAACGCCTGAAACCGTCCTGGTAGGCTTTTTTCGCAGGAGCTGGACAAATTTTCTGTTATTACCATAATTGAGTATTTCCACATCACTTGGTACCACATCAAGATTAAATTTTTTTGATAATAATAACTTCTCTTTCTGAAGTTGT
>JAKAAU010000098.1 GCA_021802165.1 Thermoplasmata archaeon | reverse complement strand
ATAAGTGCAATTTTCAATAAGAATACATATGCATATATTACTGTATTTGTCATTTATTACATAGTATTCGAGGCGGGTTCATTTATAGTTGAGCTCCTTTATAAGTATACACCTGTTTATTTTCTTAATGAAGCCGGCAGTATAATAGAAAGGGTATATATCAACGTAAACGTAGAGAACCCTTTCATAAGCCATCTGGATATTAATCCTGCCCCTTTCTCCGCCATAGTAATCGCAGCCATGGTCATGGTCATATATACTGTTATATCACTTGCAATAGCCTTATTATTGTTTGAGAAAAAGGAGGTGTCATGATGGAAATATACATGGATGGGCTTACAGAAAATTACGGCAAAATCAGGGCTCTGGATTCAATCAATCTTAAGATAGAGGGGCATGGGTGTACAGGACTCCTTGGACCTAACGGGGCAGGCAAAACTACAATGCTGAAATTAACAACAAATATTATAAAACCTTCAAAAGGAAAAGTTGAACTCAATAATATCAATGTGGCTATGTACCCGGAGAAGGCACTGGAAACAGTCGGGGCGCTCATAGAGCAGCCAGAATTCTACAGTTATCTAACCGGGTATGAAATTTTACAATTTACTGCCAGAATTAAAGGATTAAATAAGAGTGAGTTTGCATCAGAAGTAAAACGCCTTGGAGAACTTACAGAAATCAATGATTTTATTAGAAGGAAAACAGGTAATTATTCCAGGGGCATGAAACAGAGGCTCGCACTATCTGTAGCTATGCTGGGAAATCCGGATATAATAGTTCTAGATGAACCTACATTTGGGCTTGATCCAAAGGGAATGGTCGATATAAGGAATATAATTAAATCCCTGGCAAAGGATCATCTGGTGCTCCTGAGTACTCATTTAATTTACGAGGCAAGGGAATTATGTGATCGCACTATAATTATAAACAATGGCAAAATAGAATATGATTCTGCCATGTCGCCGGAGAGAGACCTCTTGAAAATTACTGCAGAAAATAATGTAAATATAATCAGCGATAAGGTTAAGAATTATTCTCGTGATAAGAATGTCTTTATTATCGAGAAAAATAAAAATTTCAGCAACGCTGAAATTATAAGTGAGTTGATGAAACAGGGGTTAAAAATAAATTATGTGGAAAAATATGATAACCTTGAAGATATATATGTCTCGGTAATCAATGGAAAGGTCATAGATAATATTTCTTCATGATATAACTTCCCAGCCTGTCTATTGAAGAAAATATTTTCTCGCCCACATGGAATTGCCCATGTCTGTATTTTACAAGCACGTTTGGTATTTCCCTGTTATCAAGGTTCTGTGAAAACTTTTCAAATGTGTTTCCACTATCGATAAAGACATACATTGCAGGTATTGAAATAGCTGTTGACATTATCTCATCTAAATCTTTGAATGAACCTATTCTGGTAAATTTATAACTGTCATGTTCTAATTGTTTTTCTATTACTATGTTATCATCCTGGTCAATTTTCTGATATTTTTTATTGGAATATTCTTCTAAAGATATTTTATTAACCAGTTTCTGCACTGCAAAGAGATCTGATACCTTTGTAATATCTCCCTTTAAATTTTTATATACTTCACGGCTGTCCGATACTATACTGAAATAATTGATATCAGTATTTTCCAGTAAATTTAATAAATTTTCATAGTTTATCATATTTTTTCTCTCCATCCAGTATGTTTTCTATCTTACTATATTCGTCATTAGTATTCTTCAGCATAGCAGAAATTAGATTGTTTCTCCATGCTTCCCTTATTATCTGCTCGTATGCTTCGTCTACACTTTTATAAAAACCTGCAGATACCATTTTGCTGACTGCCTTTTCTATTAAAGGATCTGGGTGTATACTGTTATTCTTGGTTATAATGCCTACACGCTTTATTGAAATGTATTCAAGAACTGCCATTCGTATAAATTCCGATCTGCTGGAAAAGTTGCTATTATATGAAAGAAAAGAATCTATCTCTTCAAGTTCATCATCCGAGATTCGTATTGTCAACTTTTCATTCTTCTCATTCATTAATAAAGTTAAGGAATAGTTATATATAAATTTATTGATTGTAAGGACATATTTGTATATTTGTACATATTAATTGAAAATATAAAATATATATATTAATTGATGGTGCCTGAAAATAGGTATTTTAAAAAAAATAAACTAAGTATTATCTTTAAAATGTAATATTTAATATTATTCTGTACATTTAATTTTAAAAAGAAAAAATAAAACAATATTAATTAACCTCTTTGAAATTATATCTTATGGACTTTGATTATAATAAATTATTAAATGATGCATCCGGTGTACTATCTTCGAAGACACATACAGAGGAAAGATTAAAGGTTCCCGAACCGGAGATTATATATGAAGGAAAGGCTACAATAATACGAAACTTTCTTGATATTACGGAAATGTTAAATAGAAACCCTGAAGATCTGGTAAAATATCTTACAAAGGAATTTGGAATCGGCGCAAACATATCTGGTAGAAGGCTGGTAATCAACAGAAAGCTCCGGGAAGAAGAGATTAATGATAAATTAAATGCTTATATGGCAACATATGTTATGTGTTATGAATGCTCATCCCCGGATACAACAATAGAGAAGGTTGGCCGCACATATTTACTGGTATGTAAGGCATGTGGTGCCGAGCACCCCATCAAGGCATCAAGAGAAATTAAGGAAAATGAGGAGGAGATATCAGAGGGAAAAACATATGCTGTCACCATAAATGAGATCGGCCGGTCCGGTGAAGGTCATGCATTTTATGGTGAATTTACAATTTATGTGCCGGGTACAAAAAAGGGAGAGCATGTAAAAGTTTTAATCAAAAAGATCAGGAAAAATATAGCAATAGGGGAAGTTGTAAAATAATGGACAGAGTACTTCTTGATACAAATACATTGATTTACGCAATAAGAAATAAGATAGACATTGAATATGAGTTAAAGGGTGTGATTCCACCAGTATCGCCTGCAGTTCCTGAATGTGTGGTAGTGGAATTGAACGGCCTCGGAAAATCCAAGTGGTATGCTAGGGCAGCCCTGGAATACAGCAAAAGGTTCGAGTACGTGCATTCAAGCGGTGAAGGAGATTTCTGCATTATGATGACTGCAATACATATGAATGCCTTTGTATTAACAAATGATGAACGTTTTCTGAAAACTCTGAGGAATAGGGGTGTGAGATGCATGACGTTGAGTGGTGGTCACAGGATTCAATTTTAAAAGGAGCTATATGGATTCAATAATCTTTCCATTTTTCTTGATTTCCGTATTAGAAAAATAATATAAATATAACATAATAACATACCTCTATATGGATTACAATCTCTATAATACTGTAAAGGTCTTAAAGAAATTATCTGGATCAGGGAATACTGTATATATATCATCAGGGCAACTGGCCACTGAACTCAACGTAAGTCAGCAAACCGCCTCAAGATTTATAATTGAACTGGCAAATGGAAAATATATAGAGAGAACTTTACAGAATAGAAAGCAGAAGATTACTCTTCTGGAGGCATCATTAGACCTCCTTTATTCCGAACTTAATGATTTAAACTCTATTCTGAAGATGCGGCAGGATTTCGAGCTGAAGGGAGAGATACAGAGTGGCTTGGGTGAAGGAAAATATTATATTTCCCAGAAAGGGTATATGGATCAGTTCAGCGATAAGCTACGGATCAAACCTTATCCTGGAACATTGAATATCAAAATTTACCCTGAGTATGAAAATATATTGAGAAGAATAAGAAGTGCTGAGGGTATACATATCAATGGTTTCAAGGACAATGAAAGAACATTTGGTGCGGTCAAATGCTTCTACGGGAAAATAGACGGAACCGCCGCATGGTTGATATTCCCGGAAAGAAGCAGCTACACAGATATCGTAGAAATTATATCTGAAAAATTCCTGAGGAGGGAATTGAATCTTAAGGACAATGACAGGCTTACAGTCCGGGTAACTCTTGATAAATGATCTCTATGAAAGCTGTTGCACTGTTTTCAGGGGGAAAAGATTCATTTTTATCTGCCATGATTGCGGAAGAGCAGGGTTATACAATAGAATACGGGATTACTGTTGTGCCTGAAGAATATTCAATGATGTTCCATTATCCGAATTCAAAAATGTCTGAATATGCTGCATCGCTTCTTGGATTTCCTATCAGATACATACCTGAAAGTGAATATAAAGGATATATAGAGGATATTTCCATGAAAGGAATGGATGCAATAGTAACAGGGGCGATAGCCTCAGATTATCAGAAAACCAGGATAGAAAAGCTATGTTATGGATCCAGAACTATTGTCTATTCCCCATTATGGAGGAAAAAACAGGATTATGTGATAGAACAGCTGTTACTTCGGAATATAAAAGCTATGATAGTGTCGGTTTCCGCCGAGGGTTTCACGGTTGATGATCTGGGTTCAACAATAGATGTAAGTTATTTTCTTCATCTCAAAGACCTTGAAAACAAATATGGGATAAACATAGCAGGGGAAGGGGGAGAATATGAAACTTTTGTATACCGCCTGGAAAATAAATCCATAGATAAAATGAACAGCAAAAAGGTATGGAAAAATTCCGGTGGTTACTTATTATTATCTAAATAATTTAAAAACTTATATATTTCTCAGTATTTCTTCCCCTGACATCTCTTTTTTACAGTAAACGCACTTAATTACAAGAGGATTTTTTTCAACGGTTTTAAATTCTGATTTTACAGGTTCACCGGCATTGGTAATGCAATTCTGATTGTCACATCTTACTATACCCTTGAATGTCTCTGGCATATCCAGACTAAATTTTTCTATAATTTCATAGTTTTTTATTATACTTATGGTTGCCTGATTCGCAATCAATGCAATTTTATCTAATTCCAGCTTCTCAAGGAATTTATTTTCTATTTTTATAACGTCTTTATATCCGATCTTCCCACTCAGAACCCTGATTCCTATGCTGATTGAATTTGACTCATCTATTCCCAGTATATTCAGGACCTTCAGTGCCTTTCCTGCATCGATATGGTCTATGACTGTACCTTCCTTTATTTTGGATATTTTAAGTGTTTTTTCCATATTAATCACCTGCAATCATGGATATAAGGGCCATCCTTACTGGAACCCCGTAATATGCCTGCTTGAAATATTTTGCAGTTTTCATATTGTCCACATCTGGGGAAATTTCATCAACCCTTGGCAGTGGATGCATTATTATTGCTCCCCGCTTGATCATCCCTGCTTCCCTACCGGTTATTTTGTATGAACCTATGAGTTTTGCATACTCATTCTTATCTGTGAACCGCTCTTTCTGAATTCTTGTAACGTAAAGAATGTCGGTATCCGCAAGAAACTTTTCAAGACTGCTTGAAGTATTTACGTTCAGCTGTCCCTTTACTTCATTGTATACATGCTTCGGAAGGGCCAGGCTCTCAGGAGATACCAGATTTACAGTTACATTATAGCGGGAGAGTGCTGAAAGCAGTGAGTGAACGGTTCTGCCGTATTTTAGGTCTCCTATGATTGTAATAGTTTTTCCATCTATAGACCCAAGTTCTCTGCGGATAGTATAAAGATCAATCAATGTCTGTGTTGGATGTTCTCCAGATCCATCACCTGCATTGATTACAGGCTTAGAGGAGAATTTGGATGCCAGAAGCGCTGCCCCCTCCAGTGGATGCCGGATTACTATGATATCTGAGTATGATTCAACTATTCTGACAGTATCTGCCAGGGTTTCTCCTTTGGATGTTGAGGACGTCTTTGAATCAGCCATGCTTATAACCGATCCACCAAGACGTTCCATGGCAGATTCGAAAGAAAGCCTGGTTCTTGTGCTGGGTTCATAGAAAAGTGTTGCAAGTATTTTCGATGACATATCATTCATTTTCTGTCCTGTATTGAGATTTTCCAGCATTTTATCTGCCTGAGTGAATATCTCATTGATATCCTCCTCTGCAAGATCTGCAATTGAAATAATACTCCTGTTTTTTAACATTATAAACCTTATTCTTAACACTATCTTTAACTTTTTTATGGATTTTATATCATATCCCTAATAGAAGCATATTACAAATCAATATACCAGAAAGAAAGCCACTGAGTTTACGATGTGGATGAATTTCTGGAATTATATACAAATATTCTATATATAATTAATAATTA
>JAKAAU010000097.1 GCA_021802165.1 Thermoplasmata archaeon | reverse complement strand
TGACAGTGTTGTATATATAAGGTCAAATTTATTGTCAAATGGAATATCCCTGCTGCTTCCGGGCTTGCATGATGCCTTTATGCCGGCTTTTTCAAAATTCTTCTGCTCCGCCTTTACCATATTTAACGATGGGTCTATGGCAAAAAACTTTGCATGGGGAAATTTTTGTGATACCATTAATGACAGTTTACCCGGGCCTGCACCGATATCCAGTATAGACGACGGTTCCATATCCTTCATTTCATCCAGGGCAAAGCTATATAATTTTTTTAAAAGCCTCCAGGCAACACGATTGTAAAACGACGTTGTGAAAAATCCGAACTTTTCTTCACCTTCCAGATAATAATCTTTCATATTATGGTATTGTGAACAGGAATTATAAATTTTCTTATTAGTGTTAATATATTATTATATATATTTTCTGAATAATTGTGGTTTTGTTATTTTGGTGTGCCATCGATTTCTACGTATTTGCATTTATCGCACAGCCACCCTACTGCCCTATAGGATACTGCACCTTCCACTATATCCTGAACGTATAACCGTTCCATAGGATAGTTTTCCTGTGTGCTGGACCTTCTTATCAATCCCTTTTTAACCTGTATATGAGCCTCGGAGGGGCAGAACTTTACATCAGCCATATATATTCAATTATATATATTTGTATATTATATAAATTATTCCACGAAGCTTTAATTCACTGCTAGCAATTCCAGGTATCTAAGCAGGGCATAGTGATAATATTAGAATGATTTGATGCTTTGTTTCAAAAAATTTGCAGATGAAATTGGATAAGAGTGGTAAATAAGAGATACTCCAGCAAAATTAAATTATGGATAGGCAATATACACAGGTGGATGCAATTATAATGGCTGGTGGGAAAGGCAGCAGGATGGGCACAGCGGAAAAAATGCTCCTGAAAGTAAATGGAGAGAAAGTTATTGATGCTATTATTAAAATCCTGCAAAATCTAAATTTTAACATAAGCCTTTGCATAAGTGAAAACACCAGATTTCTTGATGGGTATCATTCTTTAAGAACAATAATGGGGCAGGGCGATTATGCGCTTGACCTCAATTATGCCATAAAAACGTGCTCGTTGCCTGTATTAATTGTTCCGTCTGATGTTATAATCAAGCCTGATATGATACACGATTTCGTTACAAGCGCATCTTCCCTGGACACTGCAATTGCAACACTAATTGTTAATAATAAATTATCCGGAATTTCCATGTTTTTTAAAAAACCGGAAACAGGAAATCTCCCATATAAAAATATAGAGATATTAAGGGATGATTTTTTTAACCTTAATTGTCCTGATGACTACAAAAAAGCGTTACATAGATTTGGAAAATAGCAAAATTTTTTTAACATGTACACATTCGAGTATTACTGGACTAGACCGGGGAGCTAGGCACTCCCTGTGACCCGTGCCGAAATGCGGGGGCGACTGTCTGGTGAGGGCAACCAGGCCTTTGGCAGTCTTCATGAAATCGTAGAGTCTCTGTCCTTTTGGATCGGGGGTTTGCATATGCAACTTCAAAGGATGATGCATATACAATCTGTCGGGAAAACCCCGCCAGGCCCGGAAGGGAACACCGGTATTCCGAACCATCGATGCTGAGAGGGTGCGGGGAGGAGAGGAAGTGGAGGACGCTACCAAAACACCTGGTCTGAACCAGATGTGTCCAGTATTATGGTTATTTATGTATAAAATTATTCAGGACCCTGTAAATGGACCGGTAAAGATTGAGGGGCTCTTTAGCGAAATTGTGGATTCCCGCTACTTCCAGAGACTAAGATATATAAAACAACTTGGACTCTGCAACCTCGTATTCCCTGGCGCAAACCATACACGGTTTGAACACTCCGTCGGTGCAATGTTTATGGCCCATGAGCTTTCAGAGAGCCTTGGAGTGAAAGATGAGATACCGGCAATTGCAGCCCTACTGCACGATATAGGCCACATGCCGTTTAGCCATGGGTTGGAAAATGAATTTTACGGGCTTTACGGAAAAGTGCATGAGGATATGACAAAGGATGTTATTCTGGGAAAGGGGCCATACGGTGATAGCACCATTCCTGATATTCTTGAAAAATATGGATATAATCCCTGGGAAATAGCGGAAGTGGCAACAGGTTCTTCTAAAAAATATCCTTTGTTTTCAACAATGGTTAGCGGGCCAATAGATGTGGATGAGATAGATTACCTCAGGAGGGATGCTTTATTCTGCGGGGTAACAATGGGACAGATCGATTATAAAAGGCTTTTCAATACATTAATTGTGGAAGGAACAGACCTGGTTGGAGTGGAAAAATCAATTCCGACGATAGAATCCATAATAATAACCAGGATATTGATGTTCAATACAGTTTATTTCCACAAAACCTGTAGAATTGCACAGAAAATGCTTGGATATGCATATCTTGAAAATAATGAAAAGAACAGTGATGACATGAAAATGACAGATTACCAGTTCATTAATAAACTGGAAAAGGGAAATTCTTCGGAACTGGTTAGAAGCATAATGAATCGCAATCTGTTCAAGGTTGCTTACAGGGGAGCCTACACAGAGGGAGCTGAGAAAAATATAAACTCACTGCTGCAGGATTTCCAGGAACATGAATATATTGTTGATATCATTCCGCCACTGTATTTTGCGGGCAGCAGCAGGATAAAAAATTATGCGAAAGTGTATTACAGGGGCAAAATGGAAAACATAAACAATGTGTCATCAATGGCAATGGCATTGTCAGGTGAGATGGAGAATAAGCAACTGATAGTGTCCGCTTCAGAAAAGTCATATGATAAAATAAGGAAATTATTAAAATGCATATGATTTCCACAAAAAATTACATTTTCAGGCCTTTTAGAATATTTATGCTTAATGTTTTATGAAATATGGCTCTTATAACCGTGTCATAGGTTTTCTTCAGGCATGAAGAGCGCAGCCAGTCTAAATGCAATCTTTATAGCTTTAAAAAAACACCGGAAAATTAATTCCATGCAACAACTCTTATAATTATGCAGAGGACGGGATTTGAACCCGCGAACTCCTTCGAGACTAGACCCTTAATCTAGCGCCTTTGTCCTAACTCGGTAACCTCTGCCCTTGGGTATTATTTTTAGATATATTAACTTTAATCAAATTTTCATTAAAAAGCCGATACCATTTATATCCGGATTGGGTTTCTATGTACACACTGTCATGAATAATAGTACGTTTCACAATTAATATGTATGTGCCACTACCATATAATTTTGTAATTAACAACTTTATGAATTAGTCAATATATACTGTATTCAGATTTATTCCAATTATACAGGCACAGCGGGAATAAATTTAAACAATTTAGGTTGAAAATGTAGTTTAAACTACTTTCTCATTATACGGTATAACACAGCCAGTGCCACGCTAATTGTCAATATCCACCGATTTATAGTAAGAATTGATACATATTTGCCAGCGTCTCCCATATAAATCAAATAAAAATATACAAAGAGGGATATAAATCCATAAATAAGTAGAACATAATAAATAATTCTAATGCTTAACGGTAAATTTTTAAATGGTTCTAAATGTCTATTCATATTATTTACCTTAATAACCGTACGGGACGGGATTACAACCAACTTCTGGATGGGCAAAAATATTTGTCCCCATCCAAGCTCCATTACCGCATTTATGTGCAAGGTCGGATAATCCTATAGCTCCTAACCCCATAATTATTGATGCGACAGTAGGTATTGCGGCTATTGCAGCACCTATCCCACTGAATCCAGTAATAAGTGCGATTATAGATGATACAGCATTTCCCGCATTTAATGCTGTCACTATTTCGCAAAGTTCGGAGTGTGAAAAGCTTATCGCCCAGCCATCCCATCCTACACTGAACTTCGCATCTCCTGGTGAATAGGTAGCAGCTATACTTGCCTCAGTATGATTGGTCATATTGCTGGTATTTACTGCACCCGTTGTATTGTTTTCATTAACATTGTGGGAATAAAATGAGAAATTTCCATCGTTAAATGCTATGATATTAACTCTTCCTGCCTGAATATTGTTCTGATAAATAACCCACGATGATAATGAACCGTTTATGAAAGTTGAGATCATAAACCCATCGCGTAATTTTACTGTGTTTATTGTTATATTTGGATGATTTAAAAGCAAATATGGAGTAGCCTGATTATTCAATTGATATGCTTTACCCTGCTGTGGTATTGCTATACTGCTTTGAGCTGTATGCATATTATCTGCCGCAGGAATAAATGCGAGCATTACAAATATTGCTGCCATTAATACACCTATTATTACCTTCTTTTTATTCACAATGATATTAATACATGAATATATATATATATTACGATGATAGTATTAGTAAATAATTTATTAATAAATTAAATTTATATATTACTTATTTGAAATTAATGAAAAAACATTGAAATGGTTATCTAAAAATATAATATTGACCATATTGTAATATAAATTCTTTAATTGTTTAAAATGTATTGCATAATTCACTTTGCCAGAATTTCAATTCAATGTAAATCTTCTGTAAAGTGAAATACAGAGGATTAATTAGCTTTTATTACACCGGCATACCAATACCTTATAGTTTATTAAACACAAAACAATTATATTAACAATGATCAATAGAGATACTTTAGTAATATCTAATCCAGGAACGGGGAAAACAACCATGATTTCCAATGAAGTTATTAATCTGATTAAAGAAGGGGTAAAACCGGAAAAAATACTCTGCATCACATTTACAAACAACGCAGTAAGTGAACTCCAGAAAAATATTGACAAATTGCTGATTGCCAATAAAATTAAGAATGTAACTGCATATGATGTTAACATTTACACATTCCATGCACTGGCATTCCAGGAACTTTTCCAATCAAAGGCGGAGAAAAATATAGTATCATATAATATTGCAAGGTACCTTATATATAAGAAGCTCAGAGACCTTGAGGCGTTCAATTATGGCAGGGACTATGTTATTGAAGATATTGTCCCTAAACTGGAAAATGCAATCAGATACATAAAAAGCTTCGGAATCATGCCGGTAGACATAGCAAAAAACAGAGACATGATAATGGAATCACTGAGAAGAAAGTATAACTCCGGAATTGTGAGAAATATTGGCCTTGAAGAGGAAGAGTACCTGTTTGATTATTTTTACCAGGCATTTAATTATTATGAGGAAAATAAAGAAAACCCGGATTTCAACGATTTATTGTTTCAATTCCAGAAACTGGAAGATAAGAAAACATATGAATATGTTTTTGTAGATGAATTGCAGGATGTTAACGATATAGAATCCAGAATTGCAATGTCTACAGGAAATGTGAAATTTCTGGTGGGCGATAGGAAACAGTCCATATTTGGATTTCAGGGGGGCGCATTATCAGTATTTAACTCATTGATCGGGAATAGCGGAATAGAGAAGAAAGACCTGAAGATTAACTATAGAAGCACTGAAACCATACTGGCTTACTCGAAACAATACTATTTAAAATTCGAAAATGATGTGCCGGAACTTGAAAATTTCAGGGGAACGAAGAAAAACGGGAATAAGGTAAAAATTGTTGAAGTAGATTCTCCAGAAGAATCCGTCATGGAAGTCATAAATAGCATTCCAGAGTCAAGTGGCAACATAGGAATCATAGCAAGGACAAATTCACAGATAGATACTATATCTTCACTTCTGGATAGGTATAATATTGATTATTCAAGCGATTCAAATGTGCACACAATAAACCAGGCAAAAAAAGATATAACTGCATTTTTAAAAGGTATTCTATATGATCGCCCGGATGATATAATTAATGCCATGGTAACACCATTTTCGGGCATATCGCTGAAAGAGGCTTTCAAAATTGCTGAATCACTCAGAAGTGAAGAAAATACAATTGATTTATTTGACAGTTCAAACCCATTTTTCTCATTGAGGAATAAAGAACTGTCCAGGGAAAATATAATGGGTCTCTTCGAAAGCAGAATATTTCCTATTGCATCATCCATAAGCAGGGAATATTTCCTTACGGCTGCTACAGTAAAATCTTCCATCGGTGAATTTTTTGATGCGGAACGTGATTACACACGGAAAAATTTCTTCGATTTCCTGGATCTTTCCTATTCAGAAAATTCTAGCAAATCTGGCAATTCAAGGATAATTCTTACCACAGTGCACAAGGCCAAA
>JAKAAU010000096.1 GCA_021802165.1 Thermoplasmata archaeon | reverse complement strand
GATCTGAGCTGAATCTTAAAAATACAGGAAGCAGCTTTGCAAGGTAACGCATTTCAATCCTGTTCATGCCTTTAAGCCCGGTATTCACCAGAGCCTATTTTAAACATCCTTTTAATATTTACGACAATGCTTAATTACAGGCAGGAAACTGATCATATCAACTGGAAATAAACCTGAATATTTATTCTAAATAGGGTATTGCTTCTATTTTAATGGATAAAAACTATTGTATCAGCATTGGATATGTGTTAATTTTTTAGTGTCAGGGCATGGAAAATGGAATGCCATATCCAACTCTGGATATTTATCAATAGAAATAATATAATACATCCTGGTATTAAGACATGCATATGGATGAAATGGATAGCAGCATACTAGTAAATATTATTAAGAATCCGAGGCAAACATTAACAGAACTGGGGTCAAAGCTGGAATTGAGTGAGCAGGTAATATATTACAGGCTTAAAAATATGAAATTTAAAAGCATTATAGAAAAATACTTTCTGCGTATTAATTATGAAAAACTTGGAATGAAATCCGTATATCTGGCATTTGAAAATGATGCGCCGTATCCAGAACCGGTAAACGCTAAAATAATGTGCCTTGAAAAAATTACAGTATATGGGCTTTCTGGCAAAGAAGAAGAACTGAATGATAGGATAGAAAACCTGTGCTCTTACCTGGGAAAACCGTTTATGAGGTATGAAGCCCCTGTTTCAGGTAAAAAATTTGAGCTGTCAGCACTGGATAAAGAAATTTTAGATGAATTGTCAAAGGATCCGCTTGCAAGTGCAGTTAATATAGCAGACAGGCTTGAAAGAAAAAGTAGCACAGTCAAGAGAAGGATAGATTATATGCTTGAAAACGGAATAATATCTATCATTCCGAAGATAAATTTAAGGATGGTGAATATAGTTTTAATTGCCATATTCTCATCAACAATAGAAGAATTTAGCTCTATTATAGATAGCAGGCTGCTTATAGCCTATAGCCCCGGTTCAGGGTTTGCAATTACAATCACAGATTCACTGGAAAGCGCCAAAAAATTAATCGATAATATAAGAAAAAAAGATAAAAATGCAGAGGTTATGGTTGTTTATGATTATGATTTTTATCCCTGAAAAGTATAGATATCATTGCCGGGAAGTAAATATTCCTTATAATAAATGTGTCTATGAGCAGTGATATTATAAATGCTATGCCCAGTTCTTCAAGAAAAGCCACAGGTATAATGCTTAATGAACCGAGTGAAACTGCAAGAATAAGGCCTAGGGATGTAACAACCTTTCCTGAATACCCGATTCCGTGTTTTATTGCTTCATCGTTTTTCTTTTCTTTCTGTTCCTCCCTGATTCTCGATATTATAAAGACGGTGTAATCATTGCCGAGCGAGAATAATATGATGAACAGTATTATTGGTATTAAATAGATCAATGCCTCATGCAATAGATAAGTTGAAATAAAGTATAGTATAGAAGTTGTCCATGCGACACTGAAGAATACGCCAATGAGTGATATAAATGGATATTTCCATGATTTAAACGATATTCCTATAATTAATCCGATCACGGCAACAATAAGAACTTCCAGTTCAGTATATATCCTTGAATTGGCATTTTTTTCGTCTATAATGGTGGATGTCAACCCGCCAACTATGAAATTATTGCTGCTCCTCATCTCAGTAACTGTGTTAATGGCATTTTTACTATAGGGGTTATACTTCAGATATACTGTAAATACAGCATATTTCCCATTGATTATATAGGAAGTAATATTATTGTCTGTAACATTCTTGCCTGCGGCAAATGGCCCGTAAACTGATGTGACACCGCTGGTATTGAACAGGTACTTTGCATCACTTAACAGGGTTGAATTGGCATTTGTTGTTTTGCTGAGGTTCACAACGTCGTATACAGGATATAGATGGGAATCGCCGAAGTTATTGTTTATTTCAGTTTCTGCATGAACAGAAGAAAGGCTCTGAGGGAGGCCTGTGTTGAAATTATAGGATGTTGGGACAGCCAGAAAGCCGTATATGCCTGATGCACCTAGAATTCCTATTATTGCTATAACCAGTATTTTATGCCTTACGGACCTGCCAGCAATTTTGTAGAAGATGGAGTTCTTAACATCGTCTTTTCCTATTTTTTTCATCCCGTAAGCCATGAATAATTTCTTTCCAAAGAACGACATTGCTGCCGGCAATAATGTTGTTTCCAGTATGATTGTGAATATTACAGCAAATAGTAGTGATGTCCCCCATGACCTGAAACCCGGAATAAAGTAGAATGTAAAGAGGCTAAATGCCACAGTTAAACCGCTTATGGTTACAGATTTTCCAGATTTGCTAACCGCTTCACCGAAAGCCTCATCCTCAGTTTTCCCGGCCCGTAAACTTTCGCGGTACCTTGAAACTATGAATACAAAGTAATCCGCAGATACACCTAAAATAACAGCAGTCAATGTATAGTTTACAATAAAACTGACATGGTGGAATAGAAGCCCTGAGAGGTATTCAGAAGTGTATCCAAGTAGGAGTGCAATGCCTGATATCATAAATACCAGGATAGCAGATTTCCATGATACAAGTGTTATAAATATGGCTATAGCAAGAAATATAAAGATTAAGCCGAAAGCAAAACCAGCCTTTGCAGTTTCCTTTGATGTTTCATATGAAATGGCGCCATTTCCTGTTATAAGTGCATGGTTTAGATCCTTGCCAGCAACATTTTCAACTGCAGGTGTTGCCAATTCACCTGCAGTTTTGCCACCGACTATATCAGTTCCACTTTTAACAGTGAAAATAACATTTATTATGCCTATATCACCGGCCATATATTCTTTCTTCAGGTAAGAAGGAACATTCAACAATCCATAATGGTAAAGGTAGTATTTTCCAGGATCATTGCTATGTATTGCTGCTGAGGCCATATAGTTGTTAATGTAAATTCCATTTTCTGACAGATAGAATGCTGTTGCATTAACAAGACTACCAGAATTGCTGTAGTTATTTATTGTAAATGTACTGTAAACGATATTAGTATATGGAGTTTTTATTGCCTGATATGAATTCTGTATAGCCGAGCTAACCCTCCCAAATGGAGACCCTGTAGTATTATTAATAGAAGATATGAAGTCATGTTCGTAGGAGTTGGAATTATTGTAACCTGAGGATTCAGCCGCTGTATAAATAGAGCTGTTTGCAAATGAGTTAATTTCCCAGTGGGCATAAAAATTTGATGGGAAACTGAAAATATCATGTGACGTGGCATTTATACCGGAATAGGCATCTCTAATATTTTCGATATTAGATTTATTGAATTCTTTGTTTATAGCGGTCATATATGCACTGTAAATGGATTGGGAACCGCTAAAATATTTGAGACTTGAGGAATTTAAACTGCTCTGGAAAGCGAGAATTGATTTTGCCGTATCGGAAGAACTTAAATTTTGATAGTATGTGCTGTTTATAACTACAATCAACGTGGAATTTTGCTGGTACTTTTCAGATACAATTTTATTTGCTATTGTTGATTCTGCATGTGAACTCACATTTGTTGTGGTTGAATATGTTAAAAAGCCAGAATAGCCGAGAACTGCCGGGATCATAAGCAGCAGTATAACCACCCATATTATTACCACCAGTATCCGCTTCTTCCTTATTTTTTGAGTCAGGGACATAATATGGAATGTTCTGGTTATAAATAGAAACTCATCAAAAAAATTTTTAAAAATTGCCCCTTGCTCCTTTGATATTACTGAATATATAACAGGTACAATTTTAACCTGATGTCAACCCAGGAACAATAAAAAAGAATAAATCATACCATATAATTCTATGTTGTGAATAACATGGAAATTTCTCCATCAATAATCTCCAGTAACCTTCTGGAACTCGGAACCCAGATTAAGGAATGCCAGGATGCTGGTGCAGGGTCTTTTCATCTTGACATTATGGATGGCCATTTTGTAGATAATATAACTATGGGGCCTGACCTTGTTGCTGCAATAAGAAAGGGCACGAATCTCAGGCTTGATTGCCATCTTATGATAGAACGCCCGGACCGCTATTATAAATCGTTCATAAATGCTGGAGCGGATGTTCTTTTAATACATTATGAAACGCCTATTGAGGTCATTAATTTAATAAAAAAGTTTCAGGACGAGAACATAAGGTACGGCATTGTCATAAACCCGGACACTGATGTAAAAAAAATTTATAAGTTAATCCCGGGTAGTGAAATTGTTCTTGTAATGTCTGTGTTTCCAGGATTTTCAGGCCAGAAATTTATAGAAAAATCACTTGAGAAGGTTAAAGCACTGAGAGAGTTTATTGATGAAAATAATTACAGTACCAGAATAGAAATAGATGGTGGAATAAATAATGAAACGGGAAAACTGGCCGTAGAGGCTGGCGCAGATATACTGGTATCCGCTTCATACATATTTAAAAATGGCATTAATGAAAGCATTAAAAAATTAAAATCTTTATAAATTAAAAACTATTCTCCCATTTACCCTATCCTTAAATGCATGCAGTGCATCTTTTATATCCCATAAACTGTATTCCTTGTATACGGGCAGGCGAAAATTACTTTTTTCCAGTATCTGCATAAGTTCTGTTAAATCTTTCCTTGTCCCGCCGGTTGACCCTATTATTTCCAGTTCATTAGTGTAAACGTTTGCTATGTCAAGGTCTGCGTTTCTTCCGGTTAAAACCCCGTAAGTTACTATTTTCCCTCTTCTCTTCAAATGCTTTATTGAATCTCCGAAAAGTTTTCCTCCAAGCGGGTTAACAATAATATCAGCTTTGAAGTCGTCAGGGACAGAATCCAGCACCTTAATGCCAAGGCTTTCAAGTTCCCTGTTTCTGGAGTATACATAAACATCCATACCCATCTGGCGTGCTATCTGCACAGTAAATATGCCTGTATTTCCCGCACCATATACCAGTATCTTATCGTTTATCCCTGCCCTGGCACGTTTCAGCGATCTGTAGGATGTCAATGCCCCGATGCCGATGCTGACAGCCGTGTTGTCATCAATGGACTCAGGAACCCTGAAAAGATTTTGCTCCCCTATTTTTATATACTCAGAATAGCCACCGTTGGTTATAACACCCCATATCCCACCATTGTAGCATAAATGTTCATTTCCAGAGTAGCACATATCACAGCCATTGTCAAAAACGCGATTGTATACTATTACACGATCCCCCTTGCGTATCCGTTTTCCATCTTCCATGGCAATTCCCATTACCTCTGAACCAGGAATATGTGGCATAGGGTATACATTATATACAATGTTTCCAGCTATAAGATTGTAATCCAGTGGATTTAACCCTGCCTTTGCTATTTTTACCTTTATGCCTTCTCCTGAGAGGTCTTTATCCACAATATTTACATTTTCTATGCCTGGTTTTGCGAACTCAATTGCTTTCATATATTAATATGGGCATCGCATTATTAAATTTATTTAATGGAAAATACCTAAAATAATTTTATATAAAATTTTTATTTTCCTTCTTCATAAAAAAATTATTACATTTTCTCGATTCTGGATTTTAATTCCTTCAAAGAGATATTTTCAGGAGAATTTTTCAGGGCATTGTCCACTGCCTGAAGTGCTTTTTCCTTATTCCCCATTTTAATGTATATATTTGCCTCGTCCTTGTAATATTCAGGATTCCTTGCCAGTTTAATGCAATCATCCAGATCTCCGAGCGCGTCTTCGTATTTCTCCATTTCCGTGTATATCTGGGACCTTTTATACAGAAACACCGGATCGGCGCTGTTTAAATAAACAGCCTTGTTATAATCCTCAAGTGCGAGGTCTTTGTCCCCCTTTCTCCAGTAAACATTGCCCCTGTTATAATAGTAATCAGGCACATCATCTTCGATTTTTATTGCAGCATCAAATTCTGCCAGTGCATCATCGAACCTGTTCATATCATCATAAATAGACCCGAGGGTGTTGTGGTAATCTCCCCTGTCAGCACTAAGTGCTATTGCGCTCTTGCAATCTTTTATAGCTTCATTATACATGTGCATGGAATAGTAAGCAAGTGCCCTGTTTATATAATAATCAGGGTCTGTTTTAATCAGGTTAATTGCCTTTGTAAATTCCTTAACTGCATCGGGATACTGCGTAACATTAAAGTACGATATTCCCCGCTCATTATAGTCATCAGCTTCATCATCTTTATTATATACATAATTTCCGGCCATAGTATATGGTATTTATATTTTATATATTAACATTAAGTCCAGAGAATCATGAAAAAAGTTAATAATAATTTAACCTATTACCTTCTAAAGTGAATAATATAGAAGATAATTATAAAAAAACCCT
>JAKAAU010000095.1 GCA_021802165.1 Thermoplasmata archaeon | reverse complement strand
CCTTATATATCAGGTGTATCCTTCTTATACATCGGTGAAAAATATTTATGCATATTTGCAATTAGATAATATTGACTAAAATTAACAGGGAGGTAGAAGCAGAATTTACGCTTGAGCGATCAGATTGTGATGTTACAAATTATATATTTGAGAATTTCAAAGGTGCAAGTATAGAACGATTAAAAATAGATGGAAAGAGCACAACACACAGGATAACATTTGAATCGGCAGAGGACGTTGAAAAAGCTCTGGAAGGAATAAGAAAAATCACCAGCAGCACATTGAAAACATGGAATAAAACAATATGGGCAAAATCATCATGTTGCAGCGCATGCTCCATAATAGGTTCACTGGATTCTATAATACTTGGAAGCAAAGCCATCAACTCATCCGCAGTTAGTTACTGGCTGCTATTCCAGAACTATAGCAAATTACTGGAATTAAAGCATATGCTGGAAATGGATGGTATTGGCTATTCTATTGGCAATATAAATTATAAAGAAAATTCCGGCATAACCCACAGGGAAGCAGAGATTATAGTCAGGCTATACGATGAAGGATACTTTGACCCGGAACGGAAAATGAACCTGACTGAAATAGCCGAACAGTTAGACATTTCAACTGCAGCTCTGTCAGAAATATTAAGAAAGACACTACGTAAAATTGTAGGGGAATATATTGAAAACAAATTATGAGGAAAAAATTTATTGAAAAATATGATGATGAATTATGTCAACAGTTAAATTTGTATTCCATGGCACCGTCCAGGGCATTGGCTTCAGGGCACATGTGAAGAAAAAGGCAGTAGAGCTGGGCATAAAGGGCTGGGTTAAAAATAATCAGGATGGTTCTGTTTCTGCTGTGTTTTCCGGGGACGATGAAATGATATCAATTATGGAAGGATATTGCAGAAAAATCCCGCCGGCAGAAATATCATCTGTGGAAACCACGCCAGCCGATGATGCTAATTTTGATTCCTTTGAAATAATAAGGGATTAATTGCCTATCCTATTATGCGATATTTATAACCAAGTTTATCGAGGCTCCCGAGCAATTCATCTATTCTTGATTTGTCAAGGACGTTTATTGTGAATAGGAGATACTGGTATCCTATAGGTGTATCCTTGTTTAAATTATCCACCTCGGCATGGTATATATTGGCTCCGGAAGATGATATGGCATTTACTATTTTTTCCATTATGCCCGGATGGTCAGGCAGATTGAACTCAAGGCGGAGCAACTTGTTTTCCATTTCAAGCGCCCTGTATATTATGTTGGACAGCAGTAGGAAGTTTACGTTCCCTCCTGAAAGTACAATAACAACTTTCTTGCCCTTAACATCAATTTTATTTTCGAATAATGCTGCAAGGCCAGCTGCGCCGGAAGGCTCCACAAGCACTTTTTCCCTTTCAAGCAGCTTGAATAGTGCATATGCAATATTCTCATCCGATACTGTAACAACTCCATCCACATATTTCTTTACCAGTTCAAATGTTATATTTCCCGGATATTTTACGGCGATTCCATCAGCAATTGTATCGTTGCTGGTGTATGGAACTATTTTGCCTTCCTTTATAGATAATTCCATGGCATTTGCCTTTTCGGACTCTACCCCTATTATTTTTATATCCTTGTTTTTTGATTTAATTGCAAATGATATCCCTGAAATAAGCCCTCCACCACCTATTGGCACTATTACAATGTCCGGTTTCACATCTTCTAAAATTTCAAGGCCTATTGTTCCCTGGCCGGCGATAACATCCTCATCGTTATAAGCTTCAATAAATTCCCTTTTCTCGTCCACTGAAACCTGTACCGCATATTCATGTGCTTCGTCGTAGCTATTGCCCTTTAGTATAACTGTGCCGCCATAGGATTGGACAGCGTTTACCTTGGCAGGCGGTGTTGTTTCAGGCATGACAATTTTTGCATCAACGCCATAATAGGAAGCCGCAAAAGCCACTCCCTGTGCGTGATTTCCTGCACTGGCGGTTATTACTCCATTTTTTTTCTGTTCAGCGGTCAACGTTGAAAATTTTTCCATAGCTCCTCTGGATTTGAAAGACCCCGTCTTCTGAAAATTCTCCATTTTAAAGTAAACGTCACATGAAAACATATTGCTGAATGTTGTTGAATGGAATAATGGCGTTCTATGTATCTTCCCCTTTATCTCATTTCCTGCTCTGACTATTCTATCATAACTTAACATAGATTTGGATTGCGTTGATACATATATATGCTTTGAATGAAACCTGAATGGAAAATATATAAATTAACGTATTATGGCTTTTAGCTTAATGTTTAAATTACAAAAAATTTTAAAATTATTTTGCCCCGGCTTTAAATTTGCTAATTTTTCCCTCCTCTATTTCATTAACCTGCTCAAGTGTTTTTCCCTTTGTTTCAGTAGCAAGGAATATGGTAGCAAGCAAGCCAATTACAGATAAACCGGTGAAGAAGAAAAGGCTGGTGCTGAAGCCATAGATTGAAACAATAAACGGGAACGTTGTAATGCCAAGAATAGCCCCGATACGGCTAACTGATGTCCCGAATCCCTGTGCACTTGCCCTGTCTTCCGTGGGGAAAAGTTCTACCGGGTAAACAAAATCAGTAGAACCTGGTCCTATTGCTTCAGTTATATAAAATATTAGAAACAGTGCAAATATGAGGATTCCATCTGTTATAAATGCTGACCTATCAGGAACGTAAAATGTTATAATTCCAAGGCTTAGGAGTGATATTACCATACCGGAGAATCCAATTATTGTTATCCCTTTCCTGCCTATTCTATCGATCAGGAGAATTGCTATTAAGCTTCCAATTATTGCAAATGTATCAAAAACAGCAGACCCAAGCACCGCTAACCTTGCTTTTAAACCCAGCAATTCCAGTATTGTGGGGCTGAATATACTTATTCCATAGAATGCCGCATCAAATGTAAACCAGAATATTCCCACAAAAAGAAGGCTCTTTATGTATTTTCTGCTTAGCAGCTCTTTCAAAGGGTTCTTATTATCACGTTTAATTGCAGTTAAATTATCAGAAGTGCCGGTCAACCTCCGTTCTATATCCTCAGCTTCACTGGCATTGCCCTTATTGCTTAGCCACCTGGGCGACTCTGGAACATCCCTCCTCAGTACCAGAATTATGGCGGCCGGGATTATCCCAAGTAGAAACATATATCTCCATGACTCATTTCCCAGCGGGAGCAGAAGATATCCTGTTACTGCTGCTACTGCTGCACCTAAAAACCATGAAAGCACGTTGGTTACCAGCAGTTTCCCCCTGTATTTCACCGGAGAAAATTCCCCGATTATTGTTGTACCTATAGCGTAATCGGCACCTAATCCAAGTCCGAGGATAAATCTCATAATAAACAATGAGGCAAAGCTCCATGAAAATGCTTCAGCTGCTGTCAGTACAATAAATAAAGCCATGTCATACATATACATTGTCCGCCTGCCGTACAGATCAGTTATGTACCCGAACAGAATTGCGCCGACGAGCATTCCTATTGTTGTAGATGCCGCTATCATAGCTTTGCCAAAATCAGTATCCAGCCCAAATGCAGTTTTGGACATAACTATAAGGGCTACAGATATTATTGAAATATCGTAACCATCCAGGAATGTTCCTCCAACCGAAAGTGCTGTGATTTTCTTATGCAGAGAATTTATCCTTGCATTATCCAGAGCGTTATACCCCATAGCGTTCTATAAATGCCCCGTATTTAAGAAAAATCCAAATAAGCTATACTGGAATATATATGCCTATGGTTTATATATGGAGAATATTTAATTAAAAGGTTGGCTTGATTGTATATGTCAATAAACGGAACAGGAAATAGGAGGAATGATTTGAAATGCAAATTAAATTTTTAGGAAACTGGTCATCACACATACAGGCAGGGAAAAGGAACGTTTCAATTATAATTGATGGGCATATTGTCCTTGACTGCGGGCCACATACAATTGAATCCATGCTTGAAAATGGGATTGACCCTGCAAAAATTGATAAAATGCTAATCAGCCACATGCACCTTGACCACTACGGCGGCCTTGCTGAAATACTCTGGTACAGGGGAGCCAGAAATGTAAAAGATGAATTGACAATCATGGGACCAAAAGGAATAAGAAAAAATACAGAAAAAATATTGCAGATATATAATACCCCGGATAATTATATGTTCAGCGTAAAACCCAATTATGTGGAGATAAACAATAATGGGGAAGTATACGAGATTAAAACGGAATTTATAGACAAAAGTGAGAATGACTACATAGAAGCATTTTCAGGGAACCATATCATTCCGGACAATATGTACAGGCTGGAATACCGTGGTAATACTATTGCCTATACGGGAGATACAGCCTATAACGATAATATTCCACTTTTAGGGGAAAATGCAGATATCCTTTTGCATGAAATGACATATACGGATAAAGATGCTGAAATAGCAAAATTCTGGAAACACTCTACTTACTCGTCGGCAATAAAGGGTTTCGGAGAAAGCCATGCGAAGAAACTGGTGCCGGTACATCTTACAGATGAAACCGTTTCCGTTTTAAAAGCAAAATACAGTGAAAATATTATTCTTCCATTTGCAGATATTAATCTGTAATAGCTTAAATATCGCCCTTTTTCACTTATTGCTTGAAAAATAGCTATTCCTCCTGCTTAATATGATATATAACTATAAAATTAAAAAATGTAATAAGGGAAATGGCATGTAAATCCAGTCAGGCATCAAAGAGACAAAAAAACAAATTGGATATTCTTATAATTCTAAGCAGGAGCAGCCGCAATATTAATGGCAAGAAATAATATTGCAAACGTTAGTATTCCAATTTTTATTGCTATTTTAGAATTATAAAAATAATATATAATTAAGGAAAATGCAAATCCATTTATAAAAGAAATAAAGATCATAAAAGTAAGCGGATAAAACTGGCCATATCCAGGACCGGGGCATATACTTTTAATCACTATTGAATTTACCGGGTATATTGATAAAATAGTAAATATTCGTCCAATAACTATTGAGGATATAATTGCTTTTTTATTCGAAATATACATTCTATAAACTAAAAAAAGTACAATAGATAAAACAATCCAGAAAATTATACCAAATAAAGATACGCTTTCGATCATTATGTCATATAGTATACCTGCCATTTTTACATCTCATGATATTATATATTCTTTATAAGAATTATCCGTAGCAGCAGATATCTGACTATTGACAACTGTTTCACTTTTATACGGTATCCATACGTTATCAACCAATTCAAGTATCGCAATCTTTATAGTTCCATGAAATACCCCAGAACTAAGTGATATTTCTGTACTTACTGCGGTTAGCCAAAATGTTCCGAAATAACCCATGAAACACGCGTTAATAGTGCTGTAATAATTTCCATGGCTAGTTGAACATGAAACTTTATGCCAGTTAGCTGTATCAATTAAGCAATAATATGCATCATAAGAAATATCTGTTCCGTCAACTATGATTTCATTCTTAATGTTATAAATATCTATTTTAGTGAGTGTGTTATCGTATAATTTAAATGTGAGTGTAGTTGTACATGGTTCCACAGGCAATCGCATTGGCTTGATTGCGGGATCTATTGAATATGCCTGTCCTTTGTTTAATTTTATATTGTTGAAATTAAGTGAAAGCATGTATGAATTATTGTTTATTCTTAATATTCCATTATGGAAAATCCCCATTTCATTTGCCCATGATGTTTTTATGCCATTTATCAATGATGCACTGTAATTATCTGACAATTTAACTGTCCTGTAATTTTTTATATTATTTCCCTCAACAAATTTTATGTTGTATACGGCTGCTACATTGCTTTTTATTACTATATTGGAATTTAAACTCTTATTATTGACTGATAATACATTATATATGCCTGCATATCTATCCCATCCATGTACTATTATTGAATTATCCGTATAAATTATGTTATAGTTATGGAAATGCAACTGGAAAGTTTCGTTTCCTGCAACCATGCTTACAATCCACTTTATTTCATAATAATGATTATCTATGTCCACATTTAATATATTATTTCTGGATAGCATATTATTACATGACAATATGCTGTAATTGCCTATCTTATAGCTATTAATTTTCCGGTTTTCAATATTTTTTAAATTATTTCCATTTTTGTTATACACTGAAGAGTTTGAAGAAAGAGATGTAACCGCAGTATTTGCACCCGTATTTTCTATGCCCGTAACAATATTAAAGCCTGACATCAAAAATATAGCTACCATTAATACACCTATTATTATTTTCTTCTTCATAGTATTATTAACACATAGATATATATATTTCTATATTCA
>JAKAAU010000094.1 GCA_021802165.1 Thermoplasmata archaeon | reverse complement strand
AGGAAGAAGATAAACTGGGAAAGGGAAAATGCAAACATAGATGATCTTGAAATCATTGCTGCCAAAATCCGGGCAGGCATAAAAGAGGTAAAATTATGAAAAGTCTTGAAGAATTGTATAATAGAGCGCTGGAACTGAAAAATAAGGGAATGTCCGATAAGGAAATATCAACGGAGTTACATCTTTCCGTAAATACCATAACATGGCTTCTGAGCAAGGACCTTAAGGGAAACAGGGTATCTGATACAAAGATTGGATGGCGCAGCGTGGGTGTATATGGCAACAGGATAGAGAAAATAGCAGAGGTCATGGCTGATATCGTTACTGAAGAAATATCCATGGATAATGTAACATCAATAATAGGAATAACTATAAATGGAATACCATTTGCAACAATGCTCTCAGATTTGCTTGATAGGGAGCTAATAGTCTACAGGCCTCACCCTTCAGGGAAGGAAGGAATGTTCAGCAGCAATTTTGCCGGTGTTAAAGGCAAGAAAATAGTCATAATAGACGATGTTATAAGCACAGGAGAAACAATGAAGAGGACTATTGAAGACGTACACAACCAGGGCGGAGAGGTAGTGTTGTGTGTCGTACTTGTATCTAAATTAAATTCCGATGAAATAAATAATGTACCCGTAAGGTCACTTATCCGGGCTACTATGGTGGGATAATAATGTACTGGGCAGATGCACTGGTCGAAAACCTGAATGGCACACAGCTTATATCTACAGGTATATCACCTTCCGGTCCAATACATGTTGGAAATATGAGGGAAATACTCACAGGCGATATACTTTATAAGGCATCACTTGATAAAAAACTTGAATCAAGATTCATATATTTATGTGATGACCTTGACCCGTTGAGGAAAGTTTATCCATTTCTGGATGCGAGTTATTCACAGTATGTAGGCATGCCACTCAGCTATATACCTGCTCCAGAAGGAGATGGAAAATATTCAGATTATTTCCTGAAACCTTTCCTTGAAACCTTAAAAAAGATCAATGTAAATGTGGAAGTTATCAGCACTACAGGGCTATACAGGGAAGGAAAGCTTGCAGAAGCAATTGACATAGCCATGAATCACAGGGAAGAAATAGCGAAGATCATGCATGATGTTGCCGGATACGATATCGGTCCAGAATGGTATCCATATGAACCCAGATGTTCAAAATGCGGAAAAATTAATTCATCAACAGTTACTAAATATGAAAATCCGTATGCATATTATAAATGCAAGGCATGTGGCAATGAAGATAAGGCAGATATAAGGAAAGACGATGGGAAAATGCCCTGGCGTGTTGAATGGCCTGCAAAATGGTATGCACTTGGCGTTACAATAGAGCCCTTTGGAAAAGACCACGCAGCCTCAGGAGGTTCATATGATACTGGAAAGGAAATCGCAGCTAAAATTTTTAAAATATCCCCTCCGGTGCCTTTGATGTATGAAAGAATACTGTTAAAAGGCGTCGGGGTAATGCACTCCTCAACAGGTGTGGCAATAACTGCATCTGAGGTAACAACATTTGCACCTCCAGAGATATTACGATTCCTTATAGCAAGGAATGATCCTGGAAGGCATATTGATTTTGACCCGGGAATGGGATTATTGAACCTTATAGACGATTACGAAAAGATGGAGCGCGCTTACTTTGGCCTGGACGAATCAAACAATGAAAACTTCAAGCGCATTTATGAGATGTCACGCATTAAAATACTTGATGCACCTGAAAAAATAAATTTCAGGCATATAGTAACCCTGATCCAGATATACAGGGATGACAATAGCTTCTTTTCAGCACTTAAAAGAAGCGGGTACGATAAGGATCAGATAGACGATTATCTCAAAAATGAAATAGTTATTGCAAAATACTGGCTATCTAAATATGCTCCGGAAAACATTAAATTCTCATTGACAGACAAGCAATTCCTACTTACAGATGATCAGAGATCGATATTACAGGAATTTCTGGATAAACTCGCCAGTGTAGAATGGACATCAGATTCCATACATACAGTGATTTACGATATAATTGGAGACCGCAAGCTTACACCTAAGGACGTATTTACTTTATTTTACCGGGTTTTTATCGATAAAGATAAGGGGCCACGCCTTGGATATTTTCTATCAAGCATGGATAAAAATTATGTGGTAGACAGGATTAAAAGCCTTATTCAAAATGATTCTACACAGTGATATAGAAAAAAAATACTATTTAAATTCCATTATGCCTATTCTTTTTAACAACCCACACAGCTTCATCAAATGTTAATGAGCTGGTAGATGCTTCCATGTTTCGATTTTCCAATCTTTCTAAAATAAGTTTAGCACTTTTAAAAATCTATCAGAAAGAAAGCCACAGAGTTTACAATGCGGATAAATTTCTGGAATTGTTAAAATATGTAGAGGCCCGGTATTACCGGTAAAATTTATTACCGGAATGGGACTTCATATAAAATGATAGTCGCAAATCCAGCACCGCTTGACACTTCTTATGTTCCGGAAAAATTATTTTTTAGAGATGATAAGATAGCAGCTATCAGATCTGCAGTCCTGGCGCCAGCAGGAAATGGGATATCAAATAATATAATAATTCACGGGGACTCAGGCACAGGCAAAACTTCAACAGTAAAATTCCTTATGAGGGAGAATAAATCTATAATTTATGAAAATGCATTATCATTCAGGAATGTAAAAAATCTGCTTGAACATGTTATTTCGAGGCTTGGAAAGCCAGTCTCCTATCACGGTCTTTCATATTCTGAAATCTTTTCTATGCTCAATTCTATAATATCATTCCGTGGCGACATAGTTCTTGTAATAGATGAAGCTACCGGCTTTTTAAAGGGCGATACCGCAGGATTGTACAATCTGTTCAGGGCATCTGAAATCTACGGGGCCGGATTAAGTACTATACTTATTTCCATAGAAAGCCCATTCATGTATATGGAAAGAAAATACGGGACAATTGTGGAACTCAAATTCAATAAATATAGCAGCGATGAGATCCAACGGATTATAACAGATCGGGCATCTATGGCACTGGAGCCCGGAACATGCACAGATTCTATACTTGGATACATATCAGAAATTTCAGGGAAGTTCGGGAGTGCACGGTTTGCCATAGAACTCCTGCAAAAAGCTGCATATATGGCAGAATACCGCCTTTCAAAAACAATTGAGAACGATGATGTCCGGTCAGCTGTTTCACTCATAAATCCATATATAACGGAAAGCAAACTTTCACTGCTAGATAGAAGGGAACTTGTAATACTCCTTGCAATATGCATTCTGCTTCCCGATACACTTTATGTGGACGTACCATCAATAGAAAAAGAGGTTCAATTGCAGGGAGAAGAATATGGCATTCAATACAAAAAAACCGAAATATACCGGGTAATACGCAAACTTGAAAGCCTTGACATTATTTCATCATCCCTGAAGAGCAGCGGAAACCGGTCAGGTGTATCAAAGCTGGTATCTATAAACGATGTACCTGTTTCTATACTTTCAATAAAGATCAGGGATCTTATTAGCAGACTCTGAAATAATAAAATCAAATGGCTTAAACGATCTCTTCAAAAGATTTTCATAATATTTCCTGTCGAAAAATTCGGAGTGGCTTTTTATAATGTTATGTTTTTTATCAACTACGATTCCGGAAATAACCATACCAGGATATATCATTTTTTCCCTGCCAAGGCTTTTCATCAGATAATACGTACTATTTCTGGTTTTATAATCATCAATGTGCCTGTTTATACCGAATTCTATCCTGAAATCTTCAATAGGGAAGTTTTCAAGTTTCATATACCTGTTTTTCAGGTCATCCAGCTTTTCTTTTTTTAATGGTAATTCATCAAAACTGCAGTTTAACGCATCAAGTGCCTGCTCCTGGAACTTCCTGACCAGTGGTGGTGAATCCCTTCTCCTGAGTTCTATGCCTCTTACCTTAAACGTTCCATCTTTCCTTAATCCTATATATCTGTTTGCGGAACCTATGCCATTGGCCTGGGGCATAAAAGCAATCCATCTATAATTTGAATCCAGAACTATAGGTATGCCTGTTTTATCATATATCTCTTTAAGTGTTTTATCTATATCACCGTTTCCTGATAGCCAGAGTGAATCAACAACACCATGTAAAACGGTGAAACCATTTTCTTCTGAAATTCTCATGGAATCTGCTATTATTTTTCTCCCTATGCCTGTTATTTTTTCATGCACATCTATCCTTCCAAATTTTGCATTTTTATAACCGGTATACCCGAAGGAATTGAGAAGGAGGATTTTCAATGCCTTATTTCTGCTTGCATAGATATCCGACCTGCCGTTGACATATTTATACAGTAGCCTCCTGTCCAGCAATCCTCTGAGGAACTGTGATAAATAGGCAGTATTTCCTCCAGAAATGCTCTCCGGTGATATGCCATATTCAACTATTATTCCAGGATACATGGATGAAAAATCAATTTCATATACATCCGAATAAATTCCCGGCTCCGGATTAAAAACTATTCCACCTGCGTCTGCACTGAATAATTCAGCAGGATTTTTTGCAATCTCATAATCATCTTTTCTAAATGGCACAAGTATTTTTCTTTTTAATGCTTCTTTTTCCTCAATAGAAGAAACAACGGTGCCAGGAGTTATGCTGGAAACTATTTCAACAGGAAGGGATGAAACCCTTGATAGCTCAAACAGCCCTGAGATTCCAGCTTCCCTGTATACAAAGGAATCATAATCTACGCATATTCTATCCCTTATTTTTACAGCCCCGGGCATATACGAATGCCTGCCATAGGATTCAAAGGTTCTTTCCCTGTAAAATCTGGCATTAATATAATATCCATGTTTTTTCATCTGGTCAAGCAAAATGCTGAATTCATTTTGATAGTTTCTATATATTATAATGATGTTTTCCTCTATAGCCCTTTTTGTTTCTTCATAGATATTGCTGGAATATATATTGCCATTTATGGCAACATATTTTATCCTGCCACGTGTGGATACAGGTTCTATTACTGCTGCAGGCAAACTTATATCCTCCTCATATGGGTTTTCCAGGCTATAGAATTCCATTCCCCTGCTTACCATAAACCGTAAAATATTATTTATGTCAGCATTATAAATTTTCAACCGGGAACCAAATGATTCCTCTATCCTGGATGCCATATCACTTGATTTAGATGGGCTAAGATATATCTGTATTCCATTTTGCAATCCATAAATATCGTTCATTGTAGTATAACGGTAGATATAATTTGTCGCGTCCAGGCTCTTCTCAAGCATGGTTAAATAGTATGGTTCGCCTGAAACAAATATCCATGTCCTGTTATTGAAGTATTTTTTAATGATCTTTCCGTTCCGGTATATCCACAGTTCTATTACATCAGAACCAGTGGCGTTTATTATCTTCTCCATATCCATCCAGCTTTTTATATAATTCCAGAATAATAGCAGCAAAAAACTGGTTAAAATTTGAAATCTCATTTGAATGTTTCTCTGCCATGGATATAATAACTTTCAGAATTTCAATATCTTCTTTTTTCATATATGTGCGCATGGATAAAATTTCTTCTTCCATAGATTTCACATATTCCCTTGACGACTGTGTGTTCCTTCCCATTTTACCATCCCATAAATTCTTCATTCACTGTTTTTGAACCCACAATATCAAATATTACCGCACTGCCATTATATACTGATTGTTCCATCACATAATTTATCTCACCAATAACAGAAAGGCCCCATGAATCAAGCACAAACGATGAGATCAATATAAGGTATTTTTCAATGCCGCTCTCTATAACTATTCTATTCAGCTGATATGGAGTCATAATTCTCTGGATTTTTACATTAAAATTTAAAATATTCTTTTCAAGCATAATTCCATCAGATATCAATAGTTTTGTGGGCATGTAATGTGTTATTTCCCGTAAAATATCAAAACTTCCGCTTCTAATGCTGAACTCTCCCATAAAAATTAAAATAGCAATTTTAAGAAATAGTTTCTGCAATGGTTAAAAAAATGAGAAAATGAGATGTATAATTTTATTTTATAAATGCTTTTTTTATTACAATTTTTTCAAGGGGCTTATCGTTCCTGTCTCTCTTTGCCTTGCTTATTTTATCTGCAACATCGAGACCCTTTACAACTTTGCCGAATACGGGGTGCATTTTATCAAGATAGTTGTTATTCACCACATTTATAAAGAACTGGGATCCGCCAGTATTAGGCCCGGCATTTGCCATTGCTATGGTTCCCCTATCATTTCTATTGTTTTTTGTAAATTCATTAAACCCATCTATCAGTGGGCCAGTATTACTAATGATCAAATAACTACCAGTGTCATGGAATGCTTTATCCAACCATTTTTTTCGATTCTCAAGGCTTATTTCGC
>JAKAAU010000093.1 GCA_021802165.1 Thermoplasmata archaeon | reverse complement strand
TGACTGCAATCCCATTGTCCAAATCTGTAGAGTTATACACATTATAGATCACATACTGCTCCATGTTTCACAACTAATGGGAAATTCTGACATTCATAGGGTCTGCTATGCACTCAAAAGCTGATCTGGCAGCCTTAAAAAGGCCACTGCGTATATAATGCCCCCCAATACTTTTTATTCTCGATGAAACAAAGTTTTTCAATCAATGGGAAGATGGATGCCTCCTGACTATTAAAGAACACATCGTGCCCCCGCCAAGGGTAAAAATCTGGGTTCATCCGTACCTGATATGGTTCGTCATCAGTAATACGCCCTATTGCTGTAAAATTCTGTAGTTCTTCGCCATTACGGAGTTGCGCAAGAGTTTTTATCCTATTGCAGAATAAATATCTATGACTTCAAGGATATTAATGCACGTGGGGCCATCTATTGGCAACTATGATGTACTGTCAGCTGCTGTTCAGCCAAATATAGGCTTTGCCTCACCGGAGTTTAACAGCGCCATGAAGAGTTCTCTTGAGGGGCTCAGGTATATTACCGGAGCAGACGATTCTTACACACCCTTTATACTTCCGGGCAGCGGAACAGTTGCAATGGAAAGTGTAATGTCATTCATTCCAAGGAACTCCCGCATACTGGTGGTAAGTAATGGCGTATTTGGAGATCGCTGGGAAGCAATAATGTCCAGATATCCTGTTGCAATAAAGGTACTGAAGGCAGAGGCCGGGAAGTCTGTGTCGCTTGAAGATATTGATCACGAGGTATCTTCAGAGAGATACTTCGCCGTTTGTATGACCCAGGTCGAGACAAGCACCGGTGTGAAGCTGGATGTTGGAGCAGTTGCAAAGGCAGTCAGGAACAAAGTTGATCTTATAATTGTTGATGGTGTTGCCAGCATAGGAGGGGAGAATATGCAGGCAGCCAAGTGGGGTATAGACGTTGCCCTCACTGCAAGCCAGAAGGCACTGGGAGCCCAGGCGGGAGCCGGACTGCTGGTGACATCCCAATCAGCTATAGAGACGCTCAAAGTAGAATCTATAAGTGGTTATTTCGCTGATCTTAGAAACTGGTCCGATTTAATGAATAAGTTTCTTGCTGGAGGAGGTGGATATTTTGCAACTCCTCCCATAGGGACGGTGTTCTCAATACAGAAGAGCATGGCTCTAATAAGATCGGAGACTATTGAAGCAAGGATAAAGCGTCACGAGATCTGCTCACAGGCATTCAGGACAGGAATCAGTCATATGGGCCTTGAAATCCTGGCATCCGAGAAACTGAGAAGCAATACAGTTACCGGTGTGATTGTGGACGGTATTGACATTCCAGATTTTCTGCAGAGGTGCATGAAGAAAGGTGTGGAATTCGGCGCAGGCGTGCATCCCGCTTTCCGGGACAGGTATTTCAGGGTAGGGCACATGGGATGGGTAAAACCGGAACACATAATAACTGCCCTCAATGTGATAGAGTCCTCGCTTGAGGAGATTGGAAAGGAAGTTGGCCATGGAAGTGCGCTGGCTGCAGAAGAAGTGTTCTCGAAACATCATGAAATCTGAACCCTCTGGAAAGTACTGGAGCGGCCTATATTCTCCGGACTTTTTTTAATATTATACATACACAAGTTTTGATTTCGCTTTGCCAGTAGGATGAATTTTATTCTTATTAAATCATCATTAAAAGTGCGGAAGTGGGAATTTTCGGAATTTAATTAACATTAAAATGTAAGGGATGAGGCGCCGAATTAGGAAATTAGGATGCTATGTCCTTATTCCTTTCTCTATCCCTCCCTGCCTGCCTCAATAATGCAATAAGCAACACGCCTGCAATGGTCCAGGCAATCACCATATATGCAGGAAGATTAAGCGGGAATGCCGGTATCGGGTACACAGTACTCAGTATGGCAAATGCTATGAATACTAAGGAAATTGCTGGAATTACCACATGAACCGTAACTTTGAGGTGTTTTTCCCTGCGCGAATAAAAAGGAAGGCTCAGAGTTGCCAGGGAATGCTGCAGCATAAAAGCGATTGACGCAGCACCCTCAATTACAAGTGCGCCAACAAATGGCCCAAATATAATGCCGGAAACCACAGCAATAATAAACGACACTATTGCAACTGCAATTATAGCCTTGTATGGAGTTCCGTATTTGGGGTGGGTTTTTGTAAGGAAACGGGGGAGCAGGTTGCTGTCCCTGGCCAGATAGTATAGCATCCTTGTGAGAGAATTGTTAATGGCAATGCCAAAATCTAAGAAGCTGTTGATCACCACTGCAACAAAAATCCATCCTCCAAAAGGGCCAAGGAAACTGAAGTATTCAATAACCCCCGGATCAGGTGAGGTCCCAAAGGAAGAAATGTTAGAAAGCCCCCATCCAACAGTCAGGGCATAAGCATTGAGCGCAAGGGGAATTAGCACAAGCAGCCATCCGTAAATTATAGCTTTCCCGATTACCTTCTTTGGCTCCTTCATTTCTTCCCCAAGGGCTACAACAGAACCGGTTCCGCCATAGGAATACAGTCCAAACAGAAGCCCGAGGCCGATGATTGAAAAATCGTTATGTACCGGAACTGCAGTGAAAACATAAAATGTATTGGAAGAACCGAGTTTAAAGATTATTATAAGGGCGGCAATGGTAAGAACAGCTGTCTCAATGAAACCCGTGTATGCAGCGTAGTTCAGTGATAATTTTACACCACGGTAAACCATGGCTGTTGAGAACACCAGAGGGATTAGCAAAATTGGAACCCACAGATAAGGAATAGAAGTTATGGAAGGGGAAAGGAGATACACAAACGCTGCAAAGGACAGAAGCGCAAATCCAGTGTATGTCAGAAATTCATTGAAGAAAAACAGCCAACCTGTTATATCTCCGGCAGACTTTCCAAGGCCAGCTCTAGCGAATGCCGAGTAGCCTCCAGAGCTTGCCACATATCCGGAAAACTGGTAATTTGTGTTAAGCCACAACAGGACAATCAACGGTGCCAGTATGAAAATCAATGGCGTAGATCCTTCAGCTACCAGAGCTGTTCCTGTAATGAGAATTGCAACCTCTGCTGCAGGTGCGACGTGGCTGAAGCTCTGGAATATCCCATGCCAAAGACCCAGTTCGTTTGATTTAAGTTTGTTGGAGCCTTTAACGGTTTCTTTCATTTTGAATCCAAGTATTTTTAATATTTAAATATTGTTGTCCTGAATTTGGATACTTTGAACGATATGATCAGATTAATCGAATTCTTTATTTCACCAGGATACCATATACAAACCTTATCACACCATTTTCATTCTATACACATGTGATTTTTGAGGATTTCCCGGAACAATTAAAATTTTAAAATGAGTTGCTATTGAATATGCCCAGTTGCCAATAATATAGAATACTTAATGATTTTTATATATAACGGCCCAAAATTAAGTAGAACAGATCAAATTCTATCGCTACCGATATAGTATCGGTACCGATAATACAAAATTTTTCATAAACAATGTTTGATTTTACTAATTGTTAAAACACTACCCTGATTTAATGTGGCTTTACCTCTATATTTTTTAATTTGCTGTATACTGCCATTTTAAAAGGTTTTTCTGCAACTGCTGTGTGGGTACACTATTTTATTGCTATGCTTTCCAGTTCCATTACATTTGCCAATCTGACTTCTTCCATGCTCCTATGTGATTCATATTGCCTGTCAATTGTATATTCTTGTATAATGATATTAATCATCATTCCATTATTCGAATGGCCTGGGAATACAGGTTTAATCTTATGGTTAAATCTACCCTAAGAAGCACATATTTCCCTTTTCATATTCAGGTTAAAAATAATCTACTGCCTGCAAATGCACAGATAATCAGCAATGCTGTTGAAATATGAAAATGATAGTATTAACTGGTCCGGAGGATATATGATTATTTAATATTCCCATACGATGGAAAATCATTTATTTACCAATCATAAATTAATGACGATTACCATTTATTAAAGGAAGATGAGCAATTAATTCCGCTGTTTTATATATAAAAAATTCATGGTATTAATTATGGTAAAAAAGATAGAAATAAGTCATCCCGGTTCTTTAAAGGACCTGGGCTATAATGAGGAGGAAGATATAGAAAAACAGAAAATAGCAATAAAAAAAGCGGACGAATTATACGGAGTAAAAGAAACAAACAGAAAATTAACAGCACTGGAAACTTTCAGTAATAGATTTCCAGATAAAAAAGAGAAAATAAGGGAATTAATAGAATGGAATAAGAATAATGAATGATTATTAAACGCCTGGAAAGGTTAGGCCTTTAATTCGGGTGATAAATTGTGAAAGAAATGGAAATTAAACATCACTCAAAAAAAGGAATCGGCATATTAATATACATTAGTTTAGAGTTATTTGTTTCCATTGGAGGCATAGGAATATCTGTTCATGGGATATATCAGAATATTGCAGTATATAAATATCTGCTCATATTATTTTCTATATTGCTTATATTCTCAATAAGATTAATTATATTTAAAAACAGGATATGGAAAAATCAATAATATAAATTGTATCGACTTATAACTCTATTCTTTTCAAATGGAAATTGGAAAGATTAAACTATGCTATAAAAGGGTGAAGGCTATATTTTACTTATCTGTAGCTTTTCTAGGATTTATTTATACAATGCATTTTCAATTCCCTTCAAATCCATTGCTATAATGTTTTTTTCAAGTGTATCAGTATTGAAATCAAAACCTGATTTAGAAAATACAGCATATGAAACTTTACTATTATTATATTTATTTAAAAGCCACTTTGATTTCCTTATCAATTCCTCTATAATTTTATAACTTACTTTTTTATTCGTCCATTTGCATTCACAAAATAATATCTCATCTCTTGTGTCAGAATATGCAACAATATCTATCTCTTCAATATTTTTGCCAGTATTATTTCCAACTTTGCCCCACCATCGAGAAACAGTGGTAAAGGTTCTACCGAGAATACCGTCCATGATTAATTCTCTCATTAAATATTCAAACTGTTCTCCTGCAAATTGGGAAAAATCATTTTCTATTTTCCTTGCAACTTCAAGGTAATTAAAATTTTCTATTCCTGTCCTGTTGGGTAAAATATACCTGAACCAGAATTTGAGATAATTATCATTAATATAATATAACCTCTTCCTGAACTTTTCAGTTTCCCCGAAAGGTATCTCATAGGATATTAATTCCAGGGACAGTAAAATATCTATATATTTTGAAACCATGCTTTTATCCATATTTGTATATGAGTTGATTTCACCTACAGTTCTATAACCTCCTGCAATAGATCTTAAGATTAACATATAATTCCGGGTCTCCCTTAATTCAGTTCTCAAAAGGAATTCAGCTTCATTATACAGTGTTGAACTTTTATTTATTATATTGTGTAAAATATTTTCATCAAAAGTTAATTTATTATCTATTTTTAATAGATATTCCGGTATCCCTCCAAGAATAAAATAGATTTTACATAGTTCTGTAAAATTGTAATTTATAAATTCTTTTATATATCTGAATTTTATGGGTTTTAATTTTATCTGGCCACTCCTTCTCCCATACAGTGGGGACTTATACGACAGTACATTATTCTCCATCATTGTTATGGAAGAACCGGAGAGAATTAACATGACATTCATATTCTTTAATAACAGATCATATATTTTCTGGAATACTGAAGGTATTGATCTGTTCCCTTCGATTAGATATGGAAATTCATCTATTGCTATTATTAATTTCTTCCTTGATACATAGTCTTTAAATGAAACATTATTTGCCAGCATAGAAAAGAATGAATAGAAATCATTGTATACGCCGTTATTAATACTATCATCATTCAAAAAATTTGAAATAACTTTCTGAAAATCTTTTATATTTTGAATATCCCCCTCATCTGTAGAAAGGAAATATATTCCATTCTTGCCTATGAACTGGTTTATTAATTCTGTTTTGCCTACCCTTCTCCTGCCATATATAATAAAAAGTGAACTATCATTTCGTGAGTAATCATAACCCAGCATTTCCAGTTCCTCTTTCCGATCAATAAATTTGTGTTGAGACATAAGTATAATACTTTATACTCACCTTAAATATAATTTTTTTGCATCTATAAAATTGTATATGTTTTCTTAACAATATTCAGTAGATATTTTATTCATTAAATCAACATGACCTGCTCATACAAATTGTGAGACAAAGTGGTTTATATTTACACATAATTACATACACAACCCATCCTTAAAAAGATTTAAATTTGAAGTATATCTATGTTCTCATCCTTAATTTTGTTAAAGTCTGAATCCAGTGTTATAAATTTATTGTTATTCTTCAGAGCAATGCCTGCTATTAAAATATCATTTTCATTTATCAGGTCTCCAGAACTTCTCAATTTTCTAAATATTTCGGCAGATCTTGCTGCGGAGGTATTGTCTGGA
>JAKAAU010000092.1 GCA_021802165.1 Thermoplasmata archaeon | reverse complement strand
AATATTATGCCAATCTGGAATAGTGCATATATAATAAGAATTAAGGCAGTAATACCAAAAATATAGGCAAAATATTTCACTAAAACAATACTGGATATAGACCAAACCATGGAAGAACCCACTGATCATACGCCCCGCGGGAAAACTGCACACCACAGGCTGATAGTATATCCGGGCATAACACTATTTTTAAATTTTAACATGAATAATACTGTAAGGAAAATTGATGATGCAACACCGTACCCATAGTTCATGTAAGATAGTTTTTCCACAAATTTGAATAGAAAATCATGACCTAAGATATGCAATGATGTAAGGCCAGATACAGCAGTCAGTGAACCAATGCCTGCATAAACCATATAAAAACCATTTATTTTAGTGATCCTGAATACTTCTTTGTATAATCTTGCAGATATGGAGGTTACTGCCAGATATCCCGCATTTCCAATAATAAATAGCGAAATAACAATGAAAATTAAGTAATTGCTATATATTACATTGTTAATAATAATTCTGGAAAGCAGCACAGAAATGCTTAGAATCGCTATAAAAGGCATAAAATAAAGATATAAGCCCTTAACCCTCTCAATCCTATAAAAGTATTGTATGGTAAAAATAATCGTAGATAAAAGAGACAGAGTAAATAGTATATAGGCAGGGATGTTCATCCCAGCTATTATTAACCTTGACCCCAGTACGGCACTTCCGGCCGGAAAAGTAAACGCCCCGAGTATTGATTCTACACCAGGTTGATTTAAGGTACTCCTCTTATGTACCAATTTATAAGCAAAAATGGCTGAGAGAAAAATATATGCAGTAAGGCCTGTGTATTCCAGAAATAGAGATAGATATGATAATTTTAACAGCCTGAATGCAATGGAAGAAATCTCAATTCCCATTACAGACGAGAATGACGAGGTGGGAAAATATAAACTCTTTGAACGCATTTATTTTGTATATTGTTGATAAATTTATAATTTTGTTACAACCGATAATTTCCAATCATTATGGTACATCTATACTTTTATGGTTCTGTTTATTCCGTTTAAATAGTATTAAAAATAAAAAAATTTTAATTTTCTGCTGCAGCAGTTTTTTTTGCATGGGTCTCTACTGTTCTCCTTCCCAGAACCTCATTTGACATAATCACTATGAATGCCGCTATAATGAAAGTCAGGCCCCCTATAATGAACGCATACCTGAATGCTGTATAATCAGGGAATGAGAATATCACTGTTCCAGCTGCTGTGTGGACTATATCCACAACCGTGTAAAGTGACAGGACTGTTCCTGCTATGGGGGCTCCTATGCTGCTTCCTATGTACCTGAATGTGCTGTTCATTGATGTGGCAAGCCCCATATCGCGGGCCTCAACCGAGAGTACCAGCAGGTTAATTATGGATGCATTCATTATTGCCATTCCACTGCCTATTATGACCTCATCTATAAGCGTCATGGCAAGGCCAGGAGAGGTTGAGAGAAGGAAGAAGCCAATAGCTGTTACAAAGGACCCCGCAATTGCCAGTGGCTTTATTCCTGTCCTGGAAATCAGCTTTCCCGTTACTATGGAAAATACAATCATTCCGGCTGCAAATGCAACCATGGAAATACCGGTTTCCAGTATGCTGAATCCGAATCCATAGGGTGTTGGGGTTTCAAACTTATAGGAAAGTGCCTGCATTGAGAGGTACATGCCCAGTCCGGAAACTGTTAATGCTATATTCGCAATCAGGACATTTCTTTTTGAAAGCAGCTTCATATCAAATATTGCCTCCCCGCCTTTCTGGTAGTAGTGCTTTTCATAAATGAACATCGGGATTAGTAGTATTACACCCACAATGAGTATAGACAGAAACAGCACAGAGTGCCAGCCCCATGACGATCCCTCTGACATTGCCAGAACTATTAGTGCCAAGGGTATTCCCAGTGCTGCTGCACCTACATAATCCACCTTTACATCTGGCCTCCTGTACTTTGATTCTCTGACCTTCCATATTGTAAGAATTGCCAGTGCGACTATGAAAGGTATAGCTGTATGGTATGTCATTCTCCAGCCATAGTAATCAGATATAAAAGAGCCCAGTGGCAGGCTTACTGCAAATCCAACCCCAAACATTCCACTTATAAGTGACTGTGCTTTAGGCACCATATTCCTGGGGAATTCCTCCCTGACCATGGCCATCCCCAGTGGCATTATGGTAAGCCCTATTCCCTGGACTGCCCTGGACACAACCATGAATGTGAAGTTTGGTGAGAAACCTGTTACTGAGACTGCACCTGCATAAAGGAGCATCACTATGGACATCATCTTCTTCTTTCCATATAAATCTGCCAGTTTTCCAACCACAGGGCTTAAGGCAACCCCTGTGAGAAGGTAGGTAGAAAGCACCAGGCTAACCTGGTCCACCGTTATATGAAAACCCTCTGCAATTGATGGGAGGGATGGTGTTAGCATGCCCTCAACATACATAACTGCAACTATAATCATTGCAAACAGAGCCAGAACGAATCTGGCATATTTTTTATCTACCTGCTGTTCTTCCATTTTATTACCCTTTATTCTATTGCTATTTTACATAATTAGCAATATTCATCCCATAATTATAGTTGAGTATTTAATAGTTATCATAGATAACAATTTACTCATAAAGTATATTATGCGATTGACATAGCAGGGAAATAATAAAAATTTTAGAATTTCAACGCCCTGAATCTCTTTCTATAGCCGGGTGCATATCGGGCAGCGGTCATTATAGCAGCCTTCATGCTCACATAATCTGCCTTATTCTGCCCTGCTATGTCAAAGGCCGTTCCATGGTCTACGGACGTCCTCAGAAAAGGAAGCCCAATATTCATGCTAACTGTATTCTTAAAATCATAGGTTTTGGCAGCTATATGCCCCTGGTCATGGTATAGTGACAGAACAACATCATATTTTCCATTTGCTGCCTGATAGAACACAGAATCAGCCGGTATAGGCCCATAAACCTTCATGGTTTCCTTTGCCTTTTCTACTGCTGGAATGATCTCATCTATCTCCTCACGGCCAAACATACCGGATTCCCCTGCATGAGGGTTAAGTGCAGCAACTGCAATCTCAGGATCAGGAAATCCAAGAAGCTTCATGCTCTTGCATGTGTCAACTATTGCGGCATAAACGTTATCCTTTTCTACAAATTTAACGGCATCCAGCAGGGATACATGCTTTGACAGAAATGTAATCCTGAGCTTCTTTACCTCAAACAGTGTGGTGATGAATCTGGAATTGGTAAGCCCCTTGAGCATTGATGTATGGTCTATATATTCAGACCCGGCCTTTATTATTGCCTCCTTATTTATTGGTGCTGTTGCCAATGCATCTATTCTACCAGCCATGGCAAATTCCACCGCGCTCCTTATGCTGTTATATGCTATCCTTCCAGCCTGTGCTGTTACCCTTCCCTGTTCTATCCTACCATCAGTCCCTGTATTTATAAAATCGATGTTCTTGGTTCCACCCATGCTGAGTCTGCACTGCCTCAGGGTTTCCTGGAAATTTTCACGATCGCCGAATAGGATTATTTTGAAATTCCTGTTTTTAATTGAATTAATTGACTTTGCAACAATCTCAGGTCCTATTCCTGCAGGGTCACCCAGAGTAATCCCTATGTTTAGCATGCTCTGTAATTTTTCTCTAGTATAAATAATTAGGAGTTTTTTATCCAGTCCCAAAATTTTCCGCGGCGTATTCAATCATTTTTTCATATATATCGATTTCCCCAATGCTTCCGCCCTTGATGATATAGTGCAATCCATTAAATAATCCGCCACTTATTATGCCTGTGGAAATCAGTGGCATTATCTGCTCACCACTTATGAGATAATCGAATCCGGATGCATCCAGCAGGGAATATGCTGTTTCCCCGCCACTCATTATTAGTGTATCTGAAATGGAGATTTCCCTCAAGAAGTTTTTATTCTTTATTCTGTTGAAGTGCATATCTTTAAGATAATATAGAACCACAGTGTTTTTTGAAGATTTTCTATTATTTGCAATTGTTTTCTGCACATACATTATCTGTTTCTCAGTTATTTCCGTCATGCTGCCAACCACTATGGAGATCATAACATCATCCTCAAATAAACTGCAATTAATGGCCCGGGGTCTACAGGAACCATATTTTCATCCATGCACTTTCTGGATATCTTACTAAGGTCATCATAGGTTCTAGAATTGAATATTTTTGCTTTATGTTTTGCTTGTGTGGGAATTGCCCGTCCTATATCTATCCTTTCATTTTGATAAAAGGTAAAACCCTCTGAAGTATACCTTCTGTATTCTGGAACTGTATCAGTAATGGCAATATTGTAGTATAATGCCATAAATTCAATAAATGTGGAAGTACTGCCACGCAGCATTGTATCTATTCGTGTGAAAATTTTATACTCTGAGAAATTTTTCTCTATAAATTTTAGTCTAACCAGTTCATCTGTGGAATTTCTTGTTTCAAGGTCAATTGATACTATCATTTCAGTGCGTTCTGATATAATTTCGATTCTATTGAAAGGTATTATGGGTATATTCATTCCAAGCATAGATGCCATGCCTGCAGCACCGCTCAGATCATCTGATATAACTATAACTTTCACATTAGTAAAATAAGGATATTATAATAATATTTTTGCCATACACCTCTTTAATTACGTTAGCTCAAAGTCTAATGTTATAATAATTATCTCTTACCGGGATAATAATGCATAATGGTGGTAAAAGATTTTTAGTTATAAGATAATTATATATAGGTATTTATAATTATATTTCAATGCGAATTAAAGATATCGGATGTAGGTTGGATACAAAATTAAAGATGATGATAAATGATACAGCTGATATTTTCAGGTGGTCAAAGTTACACAATATTACAATTGGCATTTTTATCAAGCCGGATAATGACACCGGAAAATATTATTTTGAGGCTTTCATTACAAAAGCCATGTTGAATGGGCATGCTATTGAACTAATCAAATCCGACAGCCCTATTGAGACTGAAAGCTATTATTTAATATCCCGGTCCATAATGAATAAAAAAATACTGGGTTTAATTAAGGAATTTTGGGATGTACCAAGTTTACAGTTCAGTGAAATGACCATAGAAGAGGGTAAAATGATTTTAAGGATTAGGTTCAATCACATGTACAAGACAAATGTATCACTTGTCTTAAATAAATATCTTCAAATTCCATACTTTATTGATGATATAAATCTTACAGAGAGCGAGGATGTCATATTCTTAATTTCCAAAAAGAATAAAAGGTCACCAGTGTCAATGATCCAGTATTCACTGCCAATTGGTGCACATAAAATTGATTACCCCACTGAAATTCTCATGAATGAGGATGCTCTTGCTGAGGTTATTGAAAATCCATACGATAAGAAGGACTTCCGTGTTGTAATTTTTCCCCCGCATGAACTGGAGGAAAAAAACGGTTTAAAATGTATATCAAGGGAGGATATGATATATCAGACCCAGAGTACAAATGAACTCCTAAACATGATAAAGGACAGAGCAAATGAGCGTGGAATTTACAGGGCAAATATAATTATTAAGTACAGAAATGGTAGACTATATTCTTCATCCATTATATCAACATACAGGCTCAATGAGTATCTTGAGATTATCTTTTCATGCAGCAGAGACCTATATGGAAAAAATATTATAGACCTGAGTGTATGTTCGGACTTTGATGCAGATTTATATAGCAATCTTTAATCAAAGAATTTTATTATTAAGGTCGCTCACTGCATAGATGCTAATTATTCATGTTTTTAAAAAAATTTATATGCCACACTTCTATTAATAGACGTTGTATAAAAAAGGTTTGGATGCTAACGCACTTTCGAAAATCATTTCATCAAAATATTCTATAGATACAAAATCAATCTCAATTTTCCAGAACAAGAATATTATGGGGCAGTCTGGAATGGAATATAGGTTTGAATTTATTATTGAGTGGGATGGAGTAATGATCGCAGCTATGTCTTCTGATGAAAATACAACTGCAAACGATATAATGATATTTAATTCACAGGCCCTGGATGCAGGAATAACAAAAAAGGCAATTCTATCATACACAGAGATTGGGGATTATATAAAAAAAATGTGCAATGTATATGGAATTGACATAATAGATGTGAAACAGGAAGTTAATACACTGGTTCAGAGGGCAAAATTCGGGATAACAACACTGGATGCAAAACTATCCGGTGGCCTAAGGCCAGGATATGTTTATATGATTTGTGGCATAACCGGTGCAGGTAAAACTACTATCGCAAGCACATTCCTATCATATGGCGCAAGTATAGGCGAGAAAGGGTTAATGATTCTTACAGATACCTTTCCAGATCAGTTTCTAGATAATATCAGGACAATGAATATAGGATTTAAAGAATATTACGACAAAAAAATGATAGAGGTAATGGAAATATCTGACTCAATAAGATCAATGAAATCAGATATATCCTCTGGCAGGGAAGATTTCAGAAAATTTATTACAAAGGTTGTAACAGAAC
>JAKAAU010000091.1 GCA_021802165.1 Thermoplasmata archaeon | reverse complement strand
AATTCCATTTCAACATCTTCTGCATTGAACTGCTCATTAGCCCTTTTTCTACTCAAAATCCTTCCGGCCCCATGGCATGAACTGGAGAATGTTATTTCATCATTTCCTGGCATTCCTGCCATCACATATGATGGGCCACCCATGTTGCCTGGAATTATAACCGGATGACCTGTTTCGTTAAAATATCCGGTGGCGGCATAGGCTGGCAGGGCACGTGTTGCGCCTTTCCTGTGCACCATTAACTTTCTCTTATTGCCATCTACATTATGCATTTCTGCCTTGGCCATGTTATGTGCCAGGCTATATAGTGTTTCTATGCCAAGATGTTCGAAATCTTCACCGAATATTTTTTCGAAGGCTTTTCTGATTTTATATGTAATAATCTGCCTGTTTACGAACCCGAAATTTGCTGCTGCATTCATTGCATTTATGTAATCCTGCCCTGTCCTGCTATGTATATATGCAGATATGAGCTGCCGGTCATCTTCACTTTTAATGCTGCTATCCTCTTCATTCAGGCGCATTAAATAGTCAGTAGCCACCTGATGCCCGAGCCCGCGGGATCCTGTATGTACCATTATGGCAAGGTTATTTTTGTTATTAATCCTGAATTTCTTTGCCTTTGTTTCATCTATTATACTCTCTATGCGGTCTATTTCAAGAAAGTGGTTTCCTGCCCCCAGTGTTCCAAGTTCATTTTTGCCCCTTTTTATTGCCTTTTCACTTACGCCTGATATGTTTGCAGGCATTTTTCCATTTTCTTCCGTTCTTTCTACATCTTCCCTGGTTGCATACCCATTATTGTATGCCCATTCAATTCCGGATGACAGAATTTCATTTTCATCATCAATGCTTATACGGAAACTGGATTTATAATCAATTCCTGCCGGTACAGTTTTATTTATCTCGTCCAGAAGCACGTTTATTTTATCGCGGGCTTCATCATAATCGATGTTAGTAGTTATGAGTGAAACGCCACAATTTATATCATAGCCAACGCCGCCTGGAGATATTATTCCATCATCGTAATCAAAGGCGGCTACACCGCCTATTGGGAAACCATAACCTAAATGTATATCCGGCATTGCCATTGAGCTTTTTACTATACCGGGAAGGGATGCCACATGCATTACCTGTTTTATTGGTTCATCGTCGGTAAAATTTCCAAGGAGGCCCTGGCTGATATAAATAATTCCCGGAACCCGCATATTGCCTGTTCTTGGTATTTCGTACCGGTAATCATCAATTTTTTTGACCTGCACCATTCATACTAAATTACATTATCAGGCATAACTGTTTTCCAGCATCAGATAATCGTAAATAAGAAAAATTAATAAAATAATAAAGTAATAAGGGCTAAATGGTTAAGGTTTTTGACATTAATAATTTTAATGAACGGAAGCAATTCGAAATACGACTGCAGATTGCGTTGCTGCATAACACGCTGAAAATTAAGGCAAATTCAAAAAACCCTGACAAATATGATGAGTATATTGAGGAAAGGATTGAGAAGATACGTGCCCTTGTTGATACCACAGCAAAGTTTACAATAACAGACAAGGATAAGGTTATTTATAGCTCTGAAACCATCAAAAATTCCTAAATTTGGTTATTTTAAAAAGTAATAAATAATGCCTTGTTATTTGTTACCATGAATGACTATTCGATTTTTAAGGAAATCCGGGAAAATATAGAAACCCTGGAACGGCATATGACTATAATTAAAACATTGCTTATGGAACAGCCATTGGGTATAATTAAAATGTCCCAGCAGACGGGGATACCGGAACATAAAATCAGGTATTCCCTCAGAATTCTGGAACACGAGGGAATTATTGAGGCATCAAGGGAGGGCGCTATTCTGACCTCTGATTTCCTGGGTAATAAGGATCAGATACTGAAAGCTGCAAGGGAAAGTTCCGAGGACATAGAGAAGATTTACAGGGAATTGAAAAACATTTTAGAATCATCATGATATTAAAAAGAGACGGGGCAGTTGAAAATTATGCCATAAGGAGAGGAGTCCCTGAGGATGCCAAGGGAATTATAGAATGCATGCAAAGCGTCATGGATGAAAAAATTTACCTTGTGAGTGAATATTATTTATTGACAGAGCGGGGGGAACGGGAAAGACTAAAGAATAAGGATGACCTGACACTTGTCTGCGAGTTGAATGGCAAAATTGCCGGGGTGACAACAATCCAGAGGGGCATGTACAGGAAAAACAGGCACGTTGCATCCCTGGGAATTGCAATAAGAAAAGAATACCGGCATATGGGCATGGGTACAGGGATGATACGGGATGCAATTTCATGGTCAAAGCAGCAGGGTATAGAGAAAATAAACCTTGAGGTATTTTCCAGCAACGTCCACGCAATTCAGGCTTACAGGAATCTCGGGTTCCAGTATGAAGGTGTAAGGAAGCGGCAATTTCTGATTGGCGACAGGTATGTTGATGATGTGCTGATGACATATTTTACATCTGGGTGGAATGGAGATTAGGCTTATGCTGTCTGACATAAACATTTAAATTTATCAATCTTATCAGCAATTTATAATGGAAAATCAGAAACCTGTAAATATTCTTGCAAAATACTTTTTCATATTTATAGGTTTTACTATACTCCTGTTTATTATTTATAAATTTGTTCCGGTTACCATATTAAAAAAAGATTATCCTGGAACTTCCATAAACGCCCTTGGATTGCATGAAAATGATTTTTTCCAGTATTTTTATTTTCTTTATGCCCTTATCACCGGAAAAATGGGAAACGTGAATACTTTGATTTATTCAGGCACAGTAAAAAGTGCAGTCTCAATTATTCTTCCTGAAACAATATTTTTCCTGGTTATCACATTCCTTATATCATATATAATTGCCTATCTGATTGGTTTCTACTCAGGAACAGCATTCAGAACGGTAAGAAGGTTAAGCATGAGCATATTTCCGCTGCTATTTCTTTACATGGTATCAGGGCTTACGCTCGTTACTGTCTTTGCAGGAATCATGGGGTGGTTTCCCTCAGGTAGCATACTCTCAATACATTCAATTATAGGGCATAGCTGGATTTCATATTCCGGGCAGGGGCTATTTATTACATCCCCGACAAACATAATTATTCTGGATAGCCTTATACACCATTCACCTGTTGTGTTATTTGATTATCTGAAACATATGGTAATGCCATTTATAGCCCTGTTAGTGCCAACCACCATATACCTTAGTGTATATATAAGCCATGAAGCATCTATAGTGTACAACAGCAGTTTCATGAGGGCCGGAACAACAAGGGATGCGTTCAGGGATAATTACATATTATATGTAAAAAGGGGCATTCGTTCCAGGCTTCTTGAGGAATTAAAACCGGTATTCCTCATATTTATGGGCGGGCTGGTTCTTATAAGTTTCGTTTTCTCATATATGAACCTCGGGGAGTTTGCAGTTTATTCGTTTATGAATTATAATTTCGGGTTTATGGGGGGGCTATACAGTGTATTTATGCTTGCTATAATAGTAATTATATTTGATGCCATTATAGATTTGCTGAACAGGGAGGTCAAACATGCGGATTAATTTAAGGCGGGCCTTGATATTTATAAGTTCTCTGGTGATCTTTCTTTATTTGCTGGTCTTTGTTCTGGATATTGTATATCCAGAGTATCTTGGTGTCCATAATCTCAGCACACTCCTTTCATTCAGATACGGCAATGGTATTGCACCACACTCGCCTTCATTATCCTCTGGATGGGAATTATACCTTGGAACAACATATGACAGCATAATGCTATTGCCCGCCCTTCTTGGTTCATTAAAATTTGATTTCACGGTGATGCTTGCGTCATTATTGATTTCGTCCGCGGCTGGCATTGCAATTGGCTTTACAGCAGCAAAAATTGGGAGGGGTTACAGAAAAGCCATAATTTATATAACGAAGATTTTCTCCAGTGCCCCATATATACTGGTTATGCTTCTGGTGCTCTATGTCGCCAGGCCCATGGAGATCGGAATAATTATTGCAATTTCTACCGGATGGTCTCCATTCTACATTTTAAGGTCCATAAAATTTTTTGATGATAATACTGGAAACAGGCAACAATACAGTTATAAAAAAATTCTGGCTGGCTTTGCGCCGTATTTTATTACTGATTTAGGTGCCATTACAGGTGTGGTTACAATAATTACCTATTTCGGGTTCTATTTTCATAATCCTTTCATAGTGGATATAGGCAATATAATGTACCTCAATGGAAACATAAGCACTTTTATCCAATCCGGTGTCTGGTGGGTAATAATTTTTCCACTTGCGTTTATTACAGTGTTTATTGGATTTGCTGCGCTTTTAAGCTATGAACTGAACGGGGGTACGGACGATGCCACAATATGATAATCAGGAAAATGAAAATTCTATTTCTTTCAGGGAATTTAGCATAAAATTAAACGGAATCACTGAGATAGAAAACCTGAATATTGATCTGGGATGGGATTGCGATGTGCTCTTATATTCCAGAAATAGGAATATTTCTAGAATAACAGGGCTTTTTGTTTTTGATATATTTAACAATATGGAACCGGGTGGCAAATTGATGCACGGTGGAAGGGACATGGTTGAACTTATAACTAAAATAAAAAAGTTCAGGGTCAACGGGAACAGGATAGGGATCCTGGGGCGCTTACTGGGTGATATATTTCCCATACCGCCTGATCCATTGGATGCTTTCGATCCCGGAATAAAGATTTCCAGCCAGATACTTGATTTTGTCCCATATCAGACGAGGATTGAGGCACTTAATGCCATAATAAGGAGGGAAATGATTAAGCTTGTTGAAATAAGGGAAATTATAAAAAATTTTGATGCTGCAGAAGATAAGCTTACCTATGCAATTATAAAATCACAGGATTTTGGCGTTCTCCCAAAGTATACAGAAATGTATAATATCCTTAAATCAGAATCGAAAGATAGGGAAAATTTGCTAGCAGCTCTGATGATAGGTGAAAAAACCGGTGTTAATCTGGCTGATATGGTTATGTTGAGGAATTATTACAGATACAGGTTAACTCTTGACGGGCTTAATGGAGAAATTTGTGAATGCAACATAAGGAAAAAATCATGCCATAAAATCCATAAGAAGAGGAAGTCCGTTATGAAAAAGGGAAGGGAGGATTTCAATTTTATGAATTTTAAGGTTGCAAAATCATACAGTGAAAATATTTTAAAAATTGAAATTATTAATCTGGTTAAAAGTTATATGAACATTACAGGTATTCAATATGAAGAAGGCATCTATGACATATTTCCCACAGATGCAAATATTTCAGACCTCTACAAGCTTTTGACCTGCCTTGCGTTTCTAACAGGAAAAAGTGTTATAATTGCCGATATTACCCTTAATCCAGGTCATGCAACAGAAATTGTTGAATTCATAAAACGGCTTAAATCGATACAGAATATGGCATGCCTGTATATCTGTACAGATGATGAAGTTGCTGAAAACAAAAATAGAATATTTGACAGGGTTATAAGGGCATAGGGCTATATTGAAAGCCTGTTGAAAATAACAATTCCCTGGCTATCGAATGTGCCGTTCCCGGCAGTTATATAATTTTGCAGGTAAAGCTTCGTATTTATGCTCCTGGAGGTATTTATGTACAGATAAAGGCTGTTCATAAGTGATTTTGTTTTATTGAGATTGGTCTGGTTATAATTCATAACTAAGCTGGATATATTGGAATTTAACTGGCTCATAATAATTGACTGGTTCATATGGCTTGCAGCAAATGAATAATTGCTGAATCCATTATTGTAGGCGTGGGTATAGTTCATAGTGCTGCCCAGGTAACTATAATATGCGGATAAATTCATGTTTTCTGCAGTTATAGTTTCATATATAGGCATAGGGTTCAATCCTGAATATGTGTATTCATTGAAGAACGACACTGGCTCTGTAACAATGGAAAAACTGGAGCTATTATTTGTCATTTTCTCAAGGTTAGCAGCAAATTGGGACAGATTTGGACCGGAAACCAGCGGCATGGCAAATATAGGGATCTCCAGCGGTTTGTTATTATACTTCCCGGAGGGATCAATATGGAACCTGCTCGGGGTAGTTGTATTGCTAATAAATGACTTCCACAAAGCCTCCGCGGATGTTAAATTATTTCCAGGATAGGCTTCCATGAAAGCCTCTCTGACAGTTATGTTAGAAAATAAGTTTGCGGGGAAATTTACCTGGTCTGTATATTTTCCCAGAATAGTTTTATTTACATTGGCATTAAAGTCGTATATGGTTGAAACGTTATAGGAATTATTATATGGTTTAACAGTTGTTAAATATGAAGTATATGGATATGTATCAGGGAAAATAGCCAGCTGGGAAGTATTAAATCTTAAATCCTGATAAATAGATGAATACTGGCTTATGTAATCAATTGTAACTGAATTTATTGTAGGAACGCTGTTATTGGCATTTCCAATGAAAAACGGGTTTCTTACCATTGTGATGTATTCACCCGGAACTGAAGATAATATCATATAGGGACCATCTGAAATGGCACCCGAC